>JABIQF010000221.1 GCA_018668095.1 Cellvibrionales bacterium | reverse complement strand
CATCTCAGATCAACAGGAACAGACCGAGAGAAGTAAAAGGTATTGTTTTTAATGAAGGTATATTTAGGGTGCTTAAATGTCTTCAATTTTGTCTACTGCTCCTCGTGAGTTGGCAAAAAGTTGCTAACTAACAAGGGCTTAAGAGCCTTTAAAGACCTTTATGGCGGTGAGGGAGGGATTCGAACCCTCGGTACGTTACCGTACACACACTTTCCAGGCGTGCTCTTTCGACCACTCAGACACCTCACCGTATTTTTACTCTTTCTTTACCTTCCAATGCGCTATGCGCTTTATCTCGAAAGGCGCGGCACTTTATCTTAGATGCCCCGCTCTGTAAAGCTGTCAGCCTTCACTCGTCTGCTCTGTAATCTGTGATCCATGCTCTATTTTCAGGTCTTTTATCTGCTGCTCAGCTAATGATAATTTGCGCTTCAACCCAACCACTGTGCCTATGGTGCCTTTTTCGTTAGATTCGGTATCTTCTAATTGCTGTAATAATTGATTCCGCTCTACTTCTAAATCAGTAATCGTGGCTAATAAGCCCCGCGTCTCTTCAGTAAAGTTGACGATAATCTCTCGCATAGTCGCAAGATCACCTACGTCTAAAATATCGCTGAGCGTTTTAACTTGCTGCTCTAAAATAACAACCTCTTTTTGAAGCGAATCAGCTAAGGATTCACTCGCTAACAAGCCTTCCTCTGTTTCTGCAAGTTTGTCGATTGCTTCTGTTAGCTCACTATCTCGATTCAATGATTGACTCTTCTGGAGCTCATCCATGTCTTCTATCTGCTGCTTTAATTCATCAGCATATTGCTGTGCTTGCAGTAAATCGCCATTAACACTATCACTGTTAACATCATCGACTTGTAATTCTGGAACCGAAGATGAAAGCTTTTGAATATGCCCACGCTGTGTATCAATGATACGGTCTAAATCACTCAGCTGACGACGACTCTTAATGGCTATAACCGCAAACATAACGCAACCAATAAAAAGCGTTAGCCAAAAACCGCTGGCTAAAATCAATGTTGTTTCTGATAAAAACATACTGTAATTACCTGCTCGCTATGAAGATCTTCAACAATGGATTTAACCGCACTAAACTATTGTCGCCATACTCTATCTAATACTAAGGGCTCACTGTCATTCGATCGCCAAGGATTAATATCAATGCCCCCTCGACGCGTATACTGCGCATAAACGGTGAGTAACTCAGGCTGACACTCCGTCATAATGTCAGAGTAAATTTGCTCAACGCACTGCTCATGAAAACCATTATGCTGACGAAAGCTCACAATATAACGCAGCAAGGCTTCAGGATTAATCGCAGAGCCTGAATAACGGATCGTCAATGTACCCCAGTCTGGCTGATTGGTCACCGGACAATGGCTACGTAATAAATGAGAACAAAACTGCTCACCACTTACCTGACGGTTATCGGCATTTAATAAGAGGAGTTTAGGGTCGCGCTGATATTGACTGCAAGTGACCTCTAGATTATCTAATAAAAGCGGCTCAATAGCCTGCGAAGAGGCGCCCACCACTTCGGATGCCGAACGAAACACAACTTTAACTTCTGCACTCAGTAGTGCCGTTAAATCGACTTTAATGAGTGTTTTAACGTCTTCTTGATCGGCAAACTGACGATCATGGAAACTGTTTAAATACAGCTTAAGTGACTTAGACTCAACAATAGCTAATGATGCCATTGGCACAATTATATCGGCACAGGCCACTTGTGGTACGCCATGATTATTTAACCAAGACAACTCAAAGCATTGCCATAAATCATGGCCATAAATAGGCGCCACAAAATTCGCCACAGTACTGCGGTACTCGCTGCGCAAAATAGGATGTAATAAAGCAGGATCATACTCATTATCGTACTGGCTATGCTCGCCCAACGAGGAGCTTGATGCATAGTTATTCGAAAGCGAATGCGCCGCTTTTGAAACAGAAGTATCTTTTGTATTACCCATAAATAAACTGCCTAAACCTAAACCAATCTCACTGTCTAGCTACATAACTCTAGCTACATAACTCTAGCTACATAACTCTAGCTAAATAATTCTAGCTACGTAATTTTTCTGCGCGGGTGAGTAAATACAATGATGTAGAGAAACCAACAACCACAAATAAAATAAGCATAATATAAGCATGCAGCAAGCCAACATCACTGGCGCCAAGAATACCAAATCGAAAGCCATTAACCATATACAGTATCGGGTTAATCAATGAGACATTGGCCCAAAAATTCGGCAGCAAATCGACTGAGTAAAAGACACCGCCTAGATAAATCATCGGTGTCAGTACAAAGGTCGGAATTATCGATATATCGTCAAAGCTCTCAGCAAAAATAGCGTTAATAAAACCGGCTAACGAAAACACTAGCGCGGTTAAAAACACCATGCTAATAGTCACCCACCAGTTATGCACATTCAAATCGGTAAAAAACAAAGCGAGAAGAGTGACAATACCGCCCACTAATAAACCACGCACCATGCCGCCAACAACAAAGCCTAACAATATAGTGATATCTTTTACTGGCGACACTAACATTTCTTCAATATTGCGTTGAAACTTGGTACCGAAAAATGAAGACACGACATTGCCATAGGAGTTTTGAATAATGGCCATCATAATTAAACCCGGTACGACAAACTGCATATAGTCAAAGCCACCCATCTCCCCTATTCGTGAACCAATTAAACTACCGAAAATAACGAAGTAAAGCGCAATCGTAATAGCGGGTGGTACTAACGTTTGAACCCATATGCGTAAGAAGCGTCGAATCTCGCGATAGACAATTGTTTTAAAAGCTATCCACTGACCTAATATATTCATACTGCAGCTCCTTTAGTTTGAGTAGTGGAGCTATTAATATTTGAATCGCTCTCTTCAGAATCGTTAGTTTCAGAAGCATCAGGTGTATTTAATACCGACACAAACATCTCTTCAAGACGGTTAGCTTTATTACGCATACTCGTGACTGTCACGCCCTGCTCGGCTAACTGATTAAATAATTGGTTTAAGGTTTGATGTTGATCAACCTCAACTTCAATGCAATGCTCATCCATTAAACGCAAAACAAAACCGCTGAGCTGTAAATCACTAGTTATCGATTCTTTTATATCCAAGACAAACACTTCTCGTGTCAGCTTTCGGAGTAAGGCTTTCATACTGGTATTTTCAATAATATTGCCGGCATCAATGATGGCGATATTTCGGCATAAACTTTCCGCTTCTTCTAAATAATGCGTGGTCAAAATAATCGTTGTACCGGTGGCATTCACCTTCTCTAAAAACTCCCACATAGAGCGACGTAGTTCAATATCAACCCCCGCTGTTGGTTCATCTAAGATCAACAACTTCGGCTCATGCACCAAGGCACGAGCAATCATTAAGCGACGTTTCATACCCCCTGAGAGCGTGCGTGAAATCATCCCCCGCATATCCCAAAGGTCTAACAGTCGAAGGTACTTTTCGGCACGCTCAAGCGCCACACGATGCGGCAAGCCATAATAGCCACCTTGTGTAACAACAATATCGAGGACTTTTTCAAATTGGTTAAAATTAAACTCTTGCGGTACCACGCCAATACACTGCTTGGCCTCGGTAAAATGCGTATCAATATTATGTCCAAAAATACTCACATGACCGGCCGTCTTCGATACCAAGGAGCAAATAACACCAATGGTTGTCGATTTACCCGCACCATTCGGGCCGAGTAATGCAAAGAAATCACCCGTCTCAACCTTAAGGCTTATCCCTTTAAGGGCCTGAAAGCCATTCTTGTAGGTTTTTTCTAAACCATTAATTTCTAATGCCGCAAAACGGTGCTCGTCGGTCATAAGCAATGAGTAACTCCAATAGGCAATATGGCGAAAAAGAAGGAAGACGCCAAAAGAATCAATTCTGTCATAAAAACCCCACTGGCGCAGTAATAAATGTACATGAACCAATAGGTCCTTATCCCCTTACAGCCAGCCATCTCAATTAGGATAAAAGTTGCTATTTATCTATCTACGCTAAAAAAGCCTTCCTAAACAATGATCAAAAAAAGGACCTAAAGCTCAATGACCTCAATAATCATATGGCACTTATTGCTAAGAAATCTGTCATTAAATGCCATGGTCATTTATTTTTTGGCAAACATAATGCCCTTTAATGAATGGCTACCTTCTAGAAAAGGACATCGAAAAAGGTAGCACCATAATGATTACTTTTTATTTCATACTTTTATCTACGAAAGGATGCACCAATGAAATCTATTTATTTTCAATACTACCAATCTCCGCTCGGCGAACTTATTTTAGGCTCTTTTGAAGGCAAGCTTTGCCTATGTGATTGGCGCTACAGAAAAGCCAGACGAGCCATTGATTCTCGTTTACAAAAAGGTTTAAAAGCCTTATTAATTGAACAAGACTGCCCTGTTCTGACCAAAACCAAAGAGCAATTAAACGAATACTTTAACCAAGAACGCCAAACATTTGACCTACCCACCCTGACTGTTGGCACGGACTTTCAAAAAAGTGTTTGGCAAGCCTTAGTCGACGTTCCTTTTGGCAACACTTCTACTTACTTAAAACTCGCTGAAACCATTGAAAACAAAACCGCCATACGCGCTGTGGCCAACGCTAATGGCGCGAACGCATTGAGTATTATTATTCCTTGCCATCGCATTATTGGTAGCAATGGGAATATGGTTGGTTACGCAGGCGGCCTCCCTGCTAAGGCTAAATTACTGTCGCTTGAGAATGATTTATTTGCTGCTTAAGCACCACTAAAAATAAACTTCATTGCTCACGGCTTTGCCTCGACGTGAAGTGAAGTGATAAGCACTAAAACCGAGGCCCTAAAATGGACTTGTTATTATGAACTGTAAAAACCTTTCTTCTTCATGTAAATCTTCACGCACCACTGTATTTTTAGCCGTACTTTTTTCAGCACTCATTACTCTGTTAGCGAGCGTCTCAGCCATTGCCGAAAAAGGTGAGACCACCTCTATATCTGCCAATACTCAATGGATTAATCAACTCGGATCGACGCTGACCATTACGTCTATCGACAGTACGGGATTGTTAACGGGGAGCTATGTGAACAGAGCAGCTGGCTACCCTTGCAAGGATACCGACTACCCAGTTACTGGCTGGGTTGATGGCATAGCAATTGTCTTTAATACTTTGTGGATTAACAGTACGGAATCTTGTCATTCAATTACCGCTTGGACAGGGTTTTATTATAACAATGAGATAAGCACTTTATGGCAGCTGGTAGCCGATGGTACGACGTCCACGTCTCAAATTAGTACTGGCAGCGATACCTTTACACAAAACACTAACGCAGCTGTTGTGCCTGAACTAAAAAATAAAGCCGATTAATTTAACCGTATCAAGAACGACGACTTACGCCTTTATCATTATCGGTGCTAGACGCTCTCTAACCGACTGTGGAATTGGCGTAGGTTTATTCGTTTGATAATCGAAGTACACCATCACAGCATCACCACTAGCAACTAAGGCATCTCTCTGCCAAGCTTCATGCCTAACGATCACTGAAGTATTGCCGACTTTCTCTATGCCAGTACGAATGATCACGTCCTCACCAAAGTATATCTGCGCGAGAAAATCGACGGATA
The DNA here is from genome assembly GCA_018668095.1 of Cellvibrionales bacterium. Taxonomy (GTDB): domain Bacteria; phylum Pseudomonadota; class Gammaproteobacteria; order Pseudomonadales; family UBA7434; genus UBA7434. The sequence continues at coordinate 4,838 of JABIQF010000221.1, read as the reverse complement.
TTTTAGCCAAGATAATCGGCCAGTCATTAAGGCTCATGTCTGGATGTATGGCTTCAAAAATACGATGACGTCCTTGCTCAAACCACACTGGCAATACCGTATTATTAATATGGCCCAAGGCATCGGTTTCTGCAAATCGTGGGGTAATGGTTAAATTCAGCATTCTTTACTCCGTTAGGCAGATGGATTGTTAATCGCCATCATTGGCTACTCGAACTCGCTCTAATCGCGCCTCTTCTTCTTCCATTGCTGCTTTAATTTCTTCTAACACAGCATCAACATCGGCTTCGTCAGTGTCGCCTTCAAAATAACCTGTTAATACAGTTTCAGGATGCAAGTCACCCTCTTCGTAGAGCGTCCATATTTCTTTGGCATAACGGGTCTTTAAAAGCGCTGGTGCAAACTGCCCATAATAGCGAGACATATTCTCTATATCTCTGGCCAACATCGCTTCGGCCTGATTATTCGCCGCTGCATTAACCGCCTGGGGCAAATCAATAATCACTGGGCCGTATTGATCAACTAAGACATTAAACTCGGAGAGATCCCCATGAATAAGACCGGCACATAACATTCGAACCACATAGTCCATCATCACAGCATGGTCTTCTAGCGCTTGCTCTAACGGCATGCTTACGTCATCAAGACGTGGTGCCGCATTGCCCTCTTCATCGACAATCAACTCCATTAGCAATACGCCATCAATACAGCCGAAAGTCTCTGGCACACGAACACCCGCGTTCGCTAATCGGCCTAAAGCATCAACCTCAGCATTTTGCCAAATTTCTTCTTGCTGCTGACGACCATAAGCCGAGCCTTTTTCAACCGCACGCGCGCGACGTCCGCTGCGCATTTTGCGGCCCTCTTGATATTGCGCTGCCTTTTTAAAGCTCCGCTTAACCGCTTCTTTATACACTTTAGCGCAGCGTATCTCTTCACCACAGCGGACAATAAAGACATCAGCTTCTTTACCACTCATTAGGCGACTAATCACCTCATCGACGAGGCCATCATCAACGAGCGGCTGGATGCGTTTTGGGATTTTCATAACAAGTCATTAATAATAAAAGTGAAATAGCATACAGCATTATAGGTTATAGCTCTGAGCGAGCGAGTGAATTATTGCTAGCAAAGAAGATTCAGGCAAGGCTGTAAAAGATGATAAAGGGTGGTAATGAAAGAAGCAGGTAGTATTGGCAAAACGTTGATAAGTAAAATCGAACCCACGGGCCAAAAAATAAAGTGGCCTGCGCTTGGTCCTGTGCAAGGATATTTGTGATTAAAAATATAAATTACTAAATTATAGGGGTCAATAAAAACAACAACTTACAGATATAATCTCTACAGAATTATCTCAAAAAATACAAAGGCAATCAGCATTTAGCGATGATAGAGCGGCAATGTAGGCAGCCGAAATTCAGCTGCCTACACTTTTTTAACGCCAATCTACAAAACACAACAGATTCTCAACGACTGAAATAAATGTGAGCTCACAGGCGCTAAGAACCTTGCATATCTTTCTTGGGCTAAGCCAGCCTTTACGGGCGCACACAGGCTACACGAAGAGATGACGTGGGGTTCCAATTTATTAATCCGATCGCCGGGGTGTACCTCAACACTCTGACTCTATCGGCTATTGTTCCAGGCGTTATTGACCAGTAAGATTTATCTGTCGGCCACTGATACGTCGTTCGAATCGTATCGTCGTTAAATAGCGGCAACAAATTAGCCTGCAGCTCAGCTTCGCTAGGCATGCGATAGTCGCCCTCTAGGCCGGCACAATAAGCTAATGCATCGGCATGACTAATATTGCAGTATCGAAGACCAGTGTATGCGTCAATAGTAGACCCACCACAGGTCAATTCATTATTACTCGGTGGACGGATAAAGGTTAAGCCGCCAGCCGTAATCGCACTCGAAACAGGATCACCACCACCGGTGGAGATTGCGGGTGGAGAAAAAGGCTCACTGACAATATCGTTTATAGTCACCTCAATACTTGCCGATGCGGTGTTACCGCCCTGCTCAGTGGCCGTTAACGTTACCTCGTAGTTGTTACTTGAGTTCGCATCTTGTGGCGATTCAAAGTCTTTGGCCTCCATCGATAGTACACCAGTGCTACTGAGCGTAAACAGCGCTGCATCAGCACCACTTTTACTCCAGTCTAACGGTAGATTTACAATCGAAAGCGGATCATCGAAACTGGGTATTGCCCCAGTGTAAGCGGTGTTCTCATCGATACTGGCACTGGCAATGCCGGTAATCGTAAATGGGTCAGAGCTATTCAACTCAATCACAATATTCCCCGTGCCTTCCTCAAGCGTAAAGTCAATTGTTTGGTCGAGCTCACCGTCGCGCGATACTGTTGCGCGGTAGTTACCCTTGAAGCCATCGAGTACATGCTGGCCATTGCGGTCGAGCTGTGAAACCACATGAGTCGTCCAGTATTGTTTGGTTAGGTACAACCAGATTTTGCCACGTAAATTAGGCTCCCCTGCTAAGTTGACTAAATGCCTGGCATCAGTGCGACCTTGGTCTTGCATAAAGGTAAACGCCATAATATCAGTGACCGCCGGATGGCTAAAATAGGTCGCCATCACCCTTTCTGTCATCACTGCGCGATCAAATTCATCGGTGATTTGATCATCTTTCATTTCAAATTCTGTGGCGGCTATAGGCAAACCCATATCAGAAAAATGCTCGAGCCTATCGTAAATATCATCGGCTGAATTCATCGCTCCAAATCGGCTTTGAAAACCTAGCGCCTGCAACGCACCGCCATTCGCCAGAATCGAATCAGCTGTCGCTCTAAAACTATTAACTCTATTCGTTATAACCGTCGTGGTGTTGTCGTCCGAAATAACTTTGTTTTCATTAAGGAACAATAGCGCGTCGATATTAAGCACGGAAGCCTCAGCCAAATTAAACCAATTAGCTTCCTCAATGGCATTCGGTGCAACGCCGAGCTTATCGCTTACGTCGGTTTTGTCTCTAGGCTCATTCAGCACATCCCATTCAACCACATCCCATTGGGCGGCCTGCGAAGCAATCATATAATTAATGTATATCTTCAGGTTATCGATAGATAAGTCCTGCGGTGCAACATCTGCGACCGTCTCGGTAAACGCCGAGTCATAACTGGTGATTAGCGCAAGATCTGCCGCACTAATAGCTGCTTCCATATTGTCCCAAGCAGGCCATATTAGGGCGTGGCCTCTCACATCAATATCATTAGCCGAAAACCAATTAAGCATAGGTTGAACAAGCGGTGCAAAACTTTCACGCAGCTTGTATTTCAACGCATTCTGGAAGCCGCCTTTATTAAAGCCAAAGCCCAGATAAGCCTGTTGATAGGCAGCGGAAGACGGATCACCATCAAAGCCTGCTGTGCCATGCCATAGTTTGGCTTGCGCGGCCGCACCAAATTTAAATTCATGGCTAAGTAATTGCAAATCGATATTTGCATTTGGTACCGCAAATCCGTCTGGATCTATTACTTCAATAGTGCGCTGTAATTTGCGATTGTTGTCGATACGAAGGTTCGCTGCAGCACGCCAACTTTCGGTGGGGCATTCAATTTCCTGCACCAACGATTCAATACCGACAATATTATTCCCCGATAGATCAGCCGGATCGCTAGAAGAGATAGGCAGAAGTGCGGGACATACTGATCGTGTCACACAGAACACGGCAAGATCATCAATGTCGTTAGATGGAGCCACGGTTGTACTGTTCACTAATTCGCAAAGAGTGTCGCTAGGCTGACTGGTAATAGCGACTGCAATATCCGGAGTTGGCAGTACTTCGCCACTAAATTCAAATTCACCATTGGCGCTAACTTGTAAAGTATCGCCGCCATTAACTGTAAGGGTCACGCTATCTGCATCCAAGCCCGCTACGGTGCCAGAAATGGTAGGCAAGTTTAGCACCGACAAAGACAACGCTGCAGAAGCGACATTGCCATCACTATCGGTCGCCACAACCATGGCTTGATAAACATTGTCGAGGTTAGCATCGGCCGCGCTTTCAAAATCACGAGCGGTACCCGTTATAGTGTCATCAGTAAATTGCAGCACTCCGTCGCTAGTAATTTGAAACTGTGCGCTATCGTCACCGCTCAGCGACCAAGAAACTTCACCCACAGGTGACTCACCAGCAATTGCCAAGGAATTGGTGAACGGTTCATTTTCATTAATACTTTCTGATAACCCGGTGATAACAAACAGACGATCATCGGCAACTAAAGGCTCCCGGTCAGAGGAATCAATGCATCCGGCAAGTGGCGAAATTACCGCAAACAAACCAAGGAAAGTGATTTTATTCATAATTTTTTAAACACTTTTGATGGCGAAAGCCATAGTTATAAAAAACGCGTAATCTAACGAAAATGTATTGCCGTTATATCTCTTCAGCAATTACTGTACGCCTGAAAGTCTGCTAAAAGCTAACTAATAAAACACGACCTTAAATTCAGCGATTGTCCATCATCATTTTTAATTTTTGATGTAACGCATCAACTGTTTTTTTGTAAGCCGGGTCATTGGCAAGATTGTTATTTTCAGCTCGGTCATTAATATGGTCGTACAGCATTCTCGCGTGTACGCTTCCATTTTTGCCATACCATTCTGTCATCGCATATTGCTCTGTCTTGATGACCTCACCCTTTTGCCAGCGCGGATACACAGCTTCTTTACCGGGCGCTTGTAAATCATTTAGAATCGGAGCAAAACTTTTACCCTGCAACTGAGTTGGCGGTTCAATGCCCAGCAAGTCGACAAGCGTGCTATAAATATCAACAAATTCAACAAGACCGTTAGAATTGCCACTCACTTTATTAT
>JABIQF010000220.1 GCA_018668095.1 Cellvibrionales bacterium | reverse complement strand
TAAGCGGCTTAACGGTACGACGAAAAAGAAAATAGAGAAAGAGGCATTTAATCGAGATGATGAGTTAGCAGTTTCACAAGTTAAAGCTAAGCGTGCGAATAAAGCAGCACGCTGTTTTAATGCTAACGGTTCGGTACGAGGTATTAGCTATTTAGTGAAAACTGAAAAAAGCGGTACTAAAACACCGATATTTCAGGTGGGAATTGCTTCAGAGGTTGATGATAAAATTGTTTGCACAAGCTACTCAATTAATGCCCACGGTAAAGAGCTTGCTTGGAAAATGGCTGTTGATACCTTTTCAAAACATAAAGCTATTGGTAAGACGACTAAGCTCTATAAAGATCTTATAGCGGCTATACCTAAGCGAGCTGTCAAAAAGACAGTGAGAAAAGTGGCAAAAAAATCGGTGAAGAAGCCGATAAAAAAGGTAGCAAAAAAGGTAGTGAAAAAAGCGATTAAGAAAAAGTCATTAAAAAAGAAATGACAGCTTGAAATAGCTGTTATTGATGAAGTCAGGATGTTTTTATAAAACGATTTAGAAGTCGGTTTAAGAAAAACACTGATTATTTAAAGAGCAATAAAAAGGCCAGCATTTGCTGGCCTTTTTATTGCTTTGCATACTGAAAAATTCGAAGCGCTTATTTAACGGCTTCGACAGCTTTAATGATTTCAGCTTTTGCTTCAGCGGCATCTGCCCATCCTTGCACTTTAACCCACTTACCTTTTTCAAGATCTTTATAGTGCTCAAAGAAATGCTCAATTTGCTGAAGTAATAATGGTGACAAATCAGTCGCTTCATTAACGTCGCGATAAATGACTGATAATTTGTCAACAGGAACAGCGATAAGCTTGGCATCGATGCCCGATTCGTCTTCCATTTTTAAAACGCCAACAGGACGACATTTGATAACCGCACCGTTAATTAATGGGTAAGGTGTAGGCACCAACACATCTAACGGATCGCCATCTTCTGACAAAGTGTTAGGAATGTAACCATAGTTACAAGGATAAAACATAGCTGTCGCCATAAAGCGATCAACCATTAATGCGCCAGTGTCTTTATCGACTTCGTACTTAACTGGATCGCTATTGGCCGGGATTTCAATGATGACGTTGATTTCATCAGGGATGTTTTTACCTGCTGGGATATCGTTAATGCTCATGCTGTTAGTTACCTATTTATAAGTGCTGTAAATATACGTTCAGTTTAGTGAGTGCTAGCGGCGTTCATAATGTACTCGTTACTGCCGACCTCAATACCTTGCTTGGTGTTGAATACTTTGATTGCTATCTGCTTTGTGTCTCGCTGCTTTGATTGAGTTAAGCGTTAGAGAGTGGCGTCCCATTAAAGCCTTGTCTTATTGGCTTTTGATCTGAGCGTAAAGCCCTTAGGGGCGTCATTCTGCGTGATATGCGCCCATACACCAGTAGAATCGGGCGCGGATGATACCAGACCAGCACTCATTTAGCCAAAAATGCGGTCTTGAATAGGCCTTGTTTAGCTACTTTTTGATCGAGGGTTAGGACTTTACACGTGGGCTGCGGCGTTTAGGCAGTTTTTTATCGACTAACACCTTTTTAAGGCGCGCATAGACAGGCAGTCCATTTTTATAGGGGGGATAATCTTCGCCAGTAATTAGCGGTGCTAGGTAATCTCTGGCGGCGTCGGTAATGCTCCAGCCATCGCGGCTGATAAAGTGGCGAGGCAGCATTTTTTCGACATTGGCAACCTCTGCCAACGGCGCTTCGCCCACTTTCCAGCTGTACTTTTTGCCTTTGCCACGCACTATGGTTGGCATGATGGCGGTTTTTCCTGCTAAAGAGAAGTGAACGGCCGCTTCGCCTAAAGCGTAGGCCTGTTCTACATCTGTTTTGGAGGCAATGTGACGAGCCGAGCGTTGGAGGTAATCGGCCATGGCCCAGTGATATTTATAACCAAACTTTCGTTTAATCATTTCGGCTAATGTTGGCGCAACGCCGCCCAGTTGAATATGACCAAAAGCATCAGTACTGCTGCTGCCTGAGAGGTATTGCCCAGAGGTATCTTTAGCGCCTTCAGAGGCGACGATGACGCAGTAACCGTGTTTTTTGACCGTTTTATTGACGCGACGCAAAAACGTTTCACGTTTAAAAGGGATTTCTGGAAAAATAATGATATGCGGGGCATCGCCGTCTTGTTGAATAGCGAGTCCACCTGCAGCGGCAATCCAGCCTGCATTTCTGCCCATCACTTCAAGAATAAAGACCTTAGTTGATGACTCACACATAGAAGCAACATCTAGGGCAGCCTCTTTGGTTGAAATAGCAACGTATTTAGCGACAGAGCCAAAGCCTGGGCAGTTGTCCGTGAGTGGTAAGTCGTTATCGATGGTTTTTGGGATGCCAATACAGTTGAGAGGGTAGCCAACTTCTGCGCTGAATTCGGCGAGTTTATGTGTGGTGTCCTGCGAGTCGCCGCCGCCATTATAAAAAAAGTGGCCTATATTATGCGCTTTAAAGACTTCGATAAGCCGTTCATATTCGCTGCGGTTTTCGTCGAGGCCTTTGAGTTTGTAGCGACAGGAGCCAAATGCACCACTGGGCGTATGACGCAGCTGGCTAATTGTTTTCGCTGTTTCTTTGCTGGTATCAATTAGCTCTTCATTGAGCGCACCAAGAATACCGTTTTGGCCAGCATAAACAGTGCCGATGTCTTTACTGGCTTTGGCAGCCTCAATAACACCGCAAGCTGATGCGTTGATAACAGCGGTAACGCCGCCGGATTGTGCGTAGAATGCATTTCTTTTTGGCATAAATAGGTCTAGCAGAAAAGTGAGAGGCTAATGGTGTGCCCAAAGATCTAAAGTTCGATGAACATTATCGTAAAATTTTCTATAAAGTGCTGTGATAAAATGTTTGTAATTGTTGCCCAAATTATTGGGAACTACTTTGGAGACGCAAATTTTTAAGATGTTTTGAGCTGTCTCTTCACGAAATAACGCTTTAGGTTGGATTGCCGGTTGAGTTGCCGATTGAATTTTTGATTTAATTAAAAAGTGTTTTGGATTCTCCAGCGTTTATTATAGCGCGGCGTTTATGATAAATAGTTTAGCAATAATAAATTGTAAATAGGTAAAATGATTTAATGCATATTCATATACTCGGTATTTGCGGCACTTTTATGGGTAGCCTTGCTTTGTTGGCGCGAGAGGCTGGTCATGTTGTTACTGGCGCAGATCAAAACGTCTATCCACCGATGAGTGATCAACTTGAAGCGGCGGGCATTGCGCTTTATCAAGGTTATGATGCTGAACATATTGCTGCTTTGTCGCCCGATAGTGTCATTATTGGTAATGCACTCTCGCGGGGTAATCCTGCGGTGGAGTATGTTTTAAATGAAGGGCTTCATTATCAGTCAGGACCTGAATGGTTATCCGAGCATGTACTTAGGGGGCGATGGGTGTTGGCGGTGGCGGGTACCCACGGTAAAACGACAACAGCCAGTATGTTGGCTTGGATTTTATCTTGTGCGGGTTTAGAGGCCGGTTATCTCATTGGCGGTGTGCCCAGTAATTTTGGTCAGTCTGCGCGTCTAGGCAGTACGCCTTATTTTGTTATTGAGGCCGATGAATACGATACTGCGTTTTTTGATAAGCGTTCTAAGTTTGTTCACTACCATCCACAAACCTTAGTCATTAATAATTTAGAGTTTGATCATGCCGATATTTTTGATGATTTAGCGGCGATTCAGCGTCAGATGCATCATTTGATTCGCACCGTTCCTGCAAAGGGACAAGTGATGATTCCTAATGTGACTGCATTAAATGCAGTTGTCGATATGGGGTGTTGGTCAGCGTTAGAGTATCTTTCAGGGGAACAAAGCCCTTGGAAAGTAAGCTTAGAGGCCGATGACCAATCGACATTTACTGTGGCAAAGGGTGAAGATACCGGTCAAGTCCAATGGGCGTTATGCGGCGCGCATAATCGTGATAATGCGCTTGCAGCTATTGCGGCAGCACACCATATTGGTGTGAGTGTCAGTGTGGCGACTGCGGCGCTTTGTGAGTTCACCAGCGTTAAGCGGCGCATGGAGCGTTTGGCCTGTATTGATGGCATAACCGTGTATGACGATTTCGCACATCACCCAAGCGCCATAAAAACCACTTTGGCAGGCATGCGAGCGCGTTGTAAAAGCGGTCGAGTGATCGCCATTATTGAGCCGCGATCCAATACCATGCGCATGGGTTGTCATAGTCAAGATTTGCCCGCTGCGATTACTGATGCTGATTTAGTGTGGTGGTATGAAGATGAAGTCGATAGCAGTATTTTGAAAACATTGTTTGTTGACGATGATAAAGTGGTCGTGAGAAATAGCATTGATCTTATTATTGAGCAAGTAGTTGCGATGGCGCAGGCGGGTGATGAGATTGTTATTATGAGTAATGGCGGTTTTGGTGGTATACATACTTCGTTAATAAGTGCTTTAGGCATCCGTGATTAAAATAGGTCATTAAAGTTAACTTCTCAAGAACGCAACCAAAGAAAACAACTAAAGAAAGCAAATATGAAAAGAATAACCTTAGCGATAACCGGTGCCTCGGGTGCGCAATATGGATTGCGATTATTAGAAGTATTACTGGCAGCCAAAGTTGAAGTGCATTTTTTAATTTCAGATGCAGCGCGGCAAGTAATGGCTTTAGAGATGGGTGTGGATTTACCGAGTGATGATGCCGATTTAGTTGAGTATTTTACTCAACAGTATCAGGCCAGCGCTGAACAAATTTATGTCTATGGACGCAAGCAATGGGGTGCATCGGTCGCATCGGGTTCTAATGCGCCGGATGCGATGGTGATTTGTCCTTGTAGTTCAGGCACGTTATCGGCTGTTGCTACCGGAGCTAGTAATAATTTAATTGAGCGTGCTGCAGATGTTATGTTGAAAGAGCGCAAGCAATTAATTATTTTGCATCGAGAGATGCCGTTATCAACCATTCATCTTGAGCACTTATTAAGTTTATCGAAGCTGGGTGTGGTAGTTATGCCGGCATCGCCAGGATTTTATCATCAGCCAAAAAATGTTGAAGACATGATTGATTTTGTTGTGGCGCGAATATTGGATCATCTTGGCGTTGAGCAAACTTTAATGATGCGCTGGGGTCAATCTTAGCGTTGTATGAGATGGTCTTTATTTTTTCGCTCGATTCAATGGCTATCAAGAAAAATATTTATTATTGATTTTATTGTTATATTAATAGGGGTTCACTTTGTCAGATTCCAGATCCAACCTTGATTCTAGGTCAATGTTATCTTCAGTATTCGCTAAAGTGTATGACTCGGTTATTTTATCGCGCCCTTGGCTGATAATATTTTTATTAGCGCTAGTAACAGCACTGGCCGGTTTTTATGCGCAAAACTATAAAGTGGATGCCTCGGCCGATGCCTTAGTGCTTGAGGGAGATAAAGATTTAGCCTTCTTTCGTGAGGTGGGTAAACGTTATGCCGCAGAAGAATTTTTTATTGTGGCTTATCAGCCAAAAGAAGATTTATTCTCGGAGCAGGCTTTAAAAAATATTAGCACATTAGTAGCTGACCTAGAAAAAGTTCAAGGTGTATCGACAGTGATGTCCATATTGGATGTGCCGTTATTGTATTCGCCTAAAGTATCAATAAGCAGCTTAATGTTAGGTATTAAAACGTTACGCGATAATAGTGTTGATAGAGATTTAGCCGCTAAAGAGTTTCGTGAAAGTCCTATTTATAAGCAACTATTAACCAGCACAGATGCAAAGACCACGGCATTACAAATCGGATTGGTACGTGACTCAACATATAATGATTTGTTGGATGAAAGGAATCGTTTGCGAGTGTTAAACGCTGCAGGGTCTTTGCCAGCCGCTGAAATAGAAAAGCTGCTTGAAGCAGAGCAACTTTTTAAAAGTTATACCGTAAAAACGGCTGAGCATCAGCAGCAATTAGTAAAAAATGTTAGAGCCGTATTAGATCAACATCGCGGCGCAGCCACAGAAATATTTCTAGGCGGCGTGCCTATGATAGCGAGCGATATGGTGTCGTTTGTTAAAAGTGATATGAAAGTGTTTGGTGTTGGCATTTTGATTTTTGTTATTGTGGTACTCACCATTATTTTTAGAACTTTACGATGGGTTTTCTTACCGCTATTGGTCTGCATGCTGACCAATATTTTTATGCTAGGGCTGCTCGGCTTTCTCGATTGGCGTATGACAGTTATCTCATCTAATTTTATTGCTTTGCTATTGATTATTACCTTAGCGATTGCAGTGCATTTAATTGTTCGCTACCGCGAGCTACAGCTATTAAAGCCGCAAGCATCGCAGCATGAGCTTGCATTGGCGACAGTGTTAGCCATGTTAAGACCTTGCGTTTATACAGGGCTTACAACCATTGTTGCTTTTATGTCATTAGTTATTAGTGGCATTCGGCCCGTCATGGATTTTGGTTGGATGATGACGATTGGTGTAATGGTCGCTTTAATGACAACCTTTATTGTTGTGCCCATTGGTATGCTTTTAGGTCGCGCACCAGCGCCTGAAAAAAACAGTCAGTCGTTGTCGAACGAATCTGTTTTTACACTGCGATTTGCACATATTACAGAACATCATGGTGGAAAAATTCTGGCTGTTGCGGTTTTAATTTTATTGTTTTCAGTTTCGGGTGTTACGCAATTAAAAGTAGAAAATCGATTTATTGATTACTTTGATGAGTCGACAGAAATTTATCGTGGCATGGAGTTGGTCGATAGCGAACTTGGCGGCACCATTCCATTAGAAATTGTTGTCTATCCAGAAGTTGTAGATGAAAGTAATGCGGATGATTCGTTTGACGACTTTGATGATGAATTCGATAGCGATCAGTTTGGTGATTCGTCATCAGATATTAGTCCTTGGTTTACGTTAGCAGGACTCAATGAGTTGAATAAAATCCATCTGCATATTGATGGCCTATCTGAAACGGGCAAAGTATTATCGTTAGCGACGGTTTATCAATTGGCTGGTGATTTATTGGGTGATGGCTTGGACGATATTCAATTAGCCTTGGCCTACCGTAACTTACCGTCAGAAATTAAGGATGTAATGGTAACGCCTTATTTACATGATGAAACGAATGAAGCGCGTATTACCGTGCGTGTTAAAGAGACGAGCCGTACACTTAATCGTGCTGAGTTATTAGAAGACCTGCATCGTTTTATGCAAGAAGATATGGGTTACTCGCAAGATCGCTACCGCTTTACCGGCATGTTAGTGTTGTATAACAACTTATTACAAAGTTTATTTGTTTCGCAAATTCTCACTTTGGGTTTGGTTTTTATTGCTATTACCGCCATGCTTGTTGTGTTGTTCCAATCTTTTAATTTGGCGCTAATCGGAATTGTTCCCAACTTGATGGCAGCCTTGCTGGTGTTAGGTGGTATGGGTTGGGCCGGTGTGCCGTTGGATATGATGACGATTACGATAGCGGCCATTAGTATTGGTATTGGCGTGGATAATACGATTCATTATGTGCATCGATTTAAGCGTGAATTTAAGCAAGATGGTAATTATATTGCCACTATGTATCGCTGCCATGGCAGTATTGGGCGAGCAATGTATTACACGTCGATTACGATTATTTTTGGCTTTTCGATTTTAGCGTTATCCAACTTTAAGCCCAGTATTTATTTTGGATTGCTGACGGGCGTTGCTATGTTGTCTGCACTTTTGGGTTCGTTATTATTGCTACCTAAATTGTTGTTATTGTTTAAACCGTTGGGTAAGGCGAGCTGAAAGGCGATTGAAATATAGAGCGGTATTTAGGTGATGGCTGAAGAAATAATCCAGAGCTGTATTGCTGGTTGCGGTGCTTGTTGCATTGCGCCAGAAATATCATCGCCGATACCAGGTATGCCTCAGGGTAAGCCGGCAGGCGTTCGTTGTATCCAGTTAGATGCTATGAATGCCTGTATGCTTTTTGGTTTGCCATCTCGACCCTTGGTCTGTTCAGGATTCACTCCAGAGCCCGACATGTGCCCTAACGGATCTATTGAGGCGTTGCGATGGCTGGCAGATTTAGAGCGTGTCACTAAACGAACTTAATCAAGCCGCTATGCTTTAAAACTAACTTTAACTGAGTGTTTTTCGTGCTAATTGACTATCCATTATTTCCTCTACCGTTAGTAGCTTTTCCTGGCTGTCGCTTGCCTTTGCAAATTTTTGAGCCACGTTATCTTGATTTGGTAAAGGCGACGCTATCTAGTGATAGCACCTTTGGCTTGGTGACGATAGTGCCTCGAACGCCAAATATGGACCCGGAAGATGCTGGTATTGAAGCCATAGGTACAGCGGTTAAAATTGTGGACTTTAATGAGCAGCCAAATGGTTTACTGGGTATTGTTTGCGAAGGCCAGCATAAATTCACCGTGAAGCAGACTTACCTTGCAGACAATAAGGTGTTTTTAGCCTCGGCAGAGCCTATAGAGGCTGAGGCCGTTATGCTTGTTCCCGAGGTGTTTGAAGAGCAAGTGTATATGCTGACTTCTC
>JABIQF010000073.1 GCA_018668095.1 Cellvibrionales bacterium | reverse complement strand
CACGACGGGTGCATCTCGCAGTGTTTTCTGTCCAGCAATTTCAGAGTGCTTATCGCCAAGCGGTATAGGGGGTACTTTTTTTGTGTTGCACTCACATCAAAATTTACGTCCAAGTTTACCTTTTATCGAAATAGTCGTTCGTTTATTTATAAGCCTTTGTTTAAATCTCAATCTTTCACCTTCTGCCCCACACCATACTCAATAATTCTTTTGAGCTTCTGATCTTCATTATTTTTTCTTCTTTCTTTTCTCTATTTTTTTTGAGCGGCATGCGGAGCTCAATAGTAAAAACCGGCCGTTAGGCACGGTTTTTACATGTTTTAAAATAAAAAGAAGTCTACTGAACTTGTTCGTTGTAGCCTCATTGTGTTTTGAAAAGTCTGCGGAATCAGAGTGATATTGGCTGGAGGCGAGCTCAGATATTGAAGAATAATCAGCTCGAGTGAAAATAGTTCTCGTAGGTGCTGCCAAGGTGTATTGGATGAGACTATTCCAAAGCGAATAGGTTATCTCAAGATCAAACTTCGCCATTTTGCGGCATTTTTGGTTACTTTTTTTGCTGCAGCAAAAAGTGACTGGCATGTCGGGCCACTCCCGACGACCTTGACCTTAAAACTCAAAAAAAAACCAACACTCAAACCCTTACCAAAACTAAACCAAACTAAACCAAACTAAACTAAACTAAAACCCTAAGCATTCACCGCCGACCGACTCTGCCTAAGATTATCAATAATCGACGACAACGCCTTATCAAACAACTGCGCATCCTCAAGCAACAACACCGTCTCATTCGCCAACCTATCAGCAATATCCCTAACCGTATACTCACCCGCCTTAACACCACTACGGCTTGCAAAAATACGCTTACCACTATTCCGTAAAATCGCCGCCAATCGACAACGCACCTTCTTATTATCGCCATCATCAGCCGGATCAATAAACTCAACCCATTGCCCCACGCCTAACATCTTAGCTTTAGCTATATAAGGATCATCACTATCATCCGCAATGCTCAAATTAACATCTTCATCGACACTATCAACCGCATCAATCATCGAACAAACCGGTACAGCATTAGAGGGCACATTATAATAAGCCATTGCTTGAGGCCGCTGCATTACATCTAAATGAAAATGCTCTAAATGCGCAAAAAACTCTCCCGCAGCATAACTATCATAATTAATACTGTTTAAACCCTGACGCAAAAATTTAAGCATGCCCGGAATACGATGGATAATACCCGCCCTATCACCAATAAATCGCTCAGGTGCAACGGTCCAAAGTAAATCTTCCATCGCTGCAACCGCATCTAACCATTCCTGACTTTCTTCGCCTTTTTTTAAGTACGTTAAAAACAACACATTATTCCAGCTGCTTTCAATCATGGCACGGACAAACTCTGGCGCCGTATGCTCTAAATTTTTAGACTCAATAAGTTGCGATACATACGTTCGTGCACTCTCCGAACGATCTCGCCCTGCCTCGGCATCCACCACGCGCTTCTCGCGTAAATCGGCTCGCTTTTTCTCGTAATCAACAAAAGAAATAAAATCGGCCAATACATCCGAAAATAATTGCGTATCGTCAACAAACTCATTACTCACACGCTCAACCGTTGCACAAACACATTGGTATAAGCTGTCATTTTGATAATTATCTTCTGCAATCCAACCCAAAGCCGCCGTGGTCATTTCATTCAGTAAGCGACGCGCAGGATGCGCTTGCTCAGAAAAGAACCCTGCATCTTGCATCGCTACTTTAATAATAGGAATTTGTAAGCGACTAATCGCCGCCTTCATTGGCTCAGCAAGACTGCGATCATCTAAAACAAATTGAAACAATAGCGACACAAAGCTAATAACATCACGCTCGCCCTGCCCAATGGAATGATCACCACCATCAGCAATAGCACTCAAAGACTGGCTAAGCCCCTGTGTGAGCTGCTTAGGCATTAACACACTAAGATCGCCACTGGCTGATGCTTGGCTATAACCGTCGATACGTGCAGGATCTTGCTGTAATGTAGTCAGCAATTGCAATAACAACTCATGACCAATAGCAGGCTTGCTACTCACGGGTAATAAATTTAATGCGCCCGCTAATGGGTGCGCCGATGCGTTTACTGAAGCGGCTGAAGACGATGCGCTAGGTGAAGCCGCTGTGAAATCGAGATGATTTAACTGCTGTAATAATTGATAAATATCTTGAGGGTTCGCTGCCAAACCGTCTGTCGTATCATTCGGTAATGCCCCTTGAAGTAACCGCTCAGTCACACTATTGGCTTTTTCTACAATACTGGCTGAACGCTCAGAACGGCGTTGCGTCAATCGAAAATCGGGCAGTATATTATTCGCTATCAGTTGCTCATTGGCTTGCGCATACAGCTTATTCAACGCACCCACTACATATTTATCGTAAAGCTTAAAGACGACTAAGCGCGCTTTAATATCAATATTCAACTGCAAACAGGCATCGCTGAACTGATCACATAAGCGTTGCGGCCCCAATGGGTTATTCACTCGATCAACATCGACCGGCGCTAAACTTCCAATACGGGCATAAAGCGCCGATAAAGGCGCCGCCAAATGTTTCTCGGCTTTAGCGACCATGGCATCCATAGCCACCATTTCTTCAACGGCTTCATCGGCCATCAGTGATAAACCAACATCGCTGGCGGTGCCTAACGATGCTTTACTGCCTGTAGCAGCAGAATGAAACAATTCAACAAAGCTATCGCCAAAGCTATCGGCATATTGCGCTTCAATATCAATACGTTTTAAACGCACCTCTCGCATAGATTCAAAGAATATATTTTGTTCACTGTTATTCACCGATTTTTCTGCCAGCTCAAATAAGGCATCATCAATTTTATCGAACATATCTTCTATGGATTTCATCAACAACTGCTGTGATTTTTCTTGCAGTTGAATTAACGGCGCAGTCATATGCCGATGAATTTTTGCCTTATAAGACGCAGGCTGGGTTAGCCGAGAGGATTCACGCGCCGCATTAGACAATGCATTCAATGAAATGATATTCGATTCAGTTTGATTCGCCATGGTTCTTATGACCTGCTCTACAATCGGTTATACAGTTAACAATACTGCTCAAAGGGTTATCGTGATTAACGCTTATCCGCAGTATAAACAGAGCGCATTTACCAGTAGACTAAACAATATGCTGCACGAGCATATGATCACATTTTAATCAGGGTGACTGCGCCAGAAGTGAACCAGTCGACAGACACCCAGCCAGAGCCAGAGAAGTGTCCACCATGTCTAATGATCTAGAACCTACAGAACCCACATCGAATGACGCTAAAGCGCCCGATTCTCAATTCAGTGACTCTAAATTTAATGACTCTAAGTTCACTGAATCAAAGTTCAATGACTCTGACACAAACAACAACGCCTCTCGCTCTACGGGCCTAGGAATGACGGTAATTGCATGGGTTATTTTATTAGCCATGTTAGTTATCTACTTTACCGGCGAAGAAAGACGACAAGCCAACCCTAACCAGCAACCCAATACAGAAACCATTGATGGTCAGCAAACACTGGTATTACAAGCCAACCGTCAAAACCACTTTGTGGTTACTGGCAAAGTGAATGGCAATAAAGCCATGTTACTGCTCGATACTGGCGCCACACGCGTTGCCGTCCCAGAAGATATGGCACTTAGCCTAGGACTCGTAAAAGGCCGCCCAGGCTTTGCACAAACAGCCAATGGCCAAGTGCGCACCTATAACACCCGTATTGATCGCTTAGAAATGGGCAATATTGTGTTGCACAATGTCGCGGCCGATATTAATCCGGGTATGAACGGTATGAATGGCTTATTACTAGGCATGAGCGCCCTCTCGCAAATTGAGTTTACCCAGCGTGATGGGCAATTATTTTTAACCCAATAAAACGTCCTTAATCTCCAGTACTATTTGGCAAAGCGCAGGCCAGCAAGGTATTTCAGCTTTATACTGTTTGCTTATAAAGACCGCCCATACAGATTGACCGATTCACTGACAAAGATAAAACCATGTTAAATCAGCAACGTTTAAAAACAGATATTAGCCGCGCAGTTAGCGAAGCACTCGCCGAAGACCTTGGCAGCACAGAAAGCCGTGATGATATTACCGCTCAATTGGTTCCTGCCAATACGCAATACCGCGCCAAAGTTATCACTCGTGAGCCTGCCGTTATTTGCGGTGTT
>JABIQF010000217.1 GCA_018668095.1 Cellvibrionales bacterium | reverse complement strand
AGAACAGAAAAAAAGCAGGAATTTTGATGGGTGCTGGTGAATAGATAGCCATTATCTGAAGTGCTTAGGTTGCTTCGTCTAAAGTGTAATGTAAGCGCTTAGCTAGGCACTCACATTACATTCACATTGCACTCACATTATTGGGCTCACTGACTGACGAGGAGCTTATTACTCGGCCGCTTCAACAATCATGATATTGCCGTCTACCGCGGTAATGACGCAGTTTTGTCCTTCGGCAATGGGAGCTGATACACCCTCAGCTAAGCGACTGCGCCAGTTGATACCTGAATAGCGAATGCTGCCAGAAGCAGCGGTGATTTCAGCACTTGCGGGTACTTGCTTGCCAATCATATCGCTACTGCTATCAGAGCCATCACTGCTATTTTGAAAGTTTTTAAAAGGCTTCCATAGCAGTAATGTAATACCGGCAGATAATATTCCAAGCGCCAATATTTCTGTTTCCCAGCCGGAGATAATTCCAAGATCAATTAATACCCCAGTGACTAAGCTTGCAAATGCAACGAAGAGCAGAGGGCCGCTAAGGCCGGTAATGGTTAACTCAACAACAAGACCGAGACCGGCAATAAAGTAAAATGCCTCGGCGTGATGCCCTGCAATATATTCAAATAACGACATGATCTAAGCCTCAGAGGATGTGTCAGATATTTTTAAGCTGCTCGATACAGCAATAGCCTGAGCAACAGTGTTAGCGATATTATCGCTAGTCTTACCATCGCTAAGAACGACAGTGCTTTCGTCAGCAATAGCGCGATGAGCTGCAATAGCGTCTTGGGCCAATGTTAACAATACAGCAGACTGACCAGCAGCTGTGTTCGCTGCATCGCCGACGGTTGTGAGTGCCGCGGCATCAGCTGCAGCCACTAATCGAATCGCTTCTGCTTTACCCGCTGCATCAAGTATTTGAGATTCTTTTAAAGCTTCTGCTGCGAGAACCTGTTCAGCTTTAGCGGCTTCGGCATCGAGTACACGAGCGGCCTTTAGACCTTCAGCTTTAGTAATGGCGGCTGTTTTTACACCTTCAGCCGTTAAGATAACAGAGCGCTTTTCACGTTCTGCTGTCATCTGTTTTTCCATATCTTCGCGAATAGATTGTGGCGGCGAAATATCTTTAATCTCATAGCGAGTAACCATAACGCCCCAAGGTTGGGTAGCTTCTGTCATGGCAGCAAGAATGGTAGCGTTAATAGCATCACGGCTTTGAAAACATTCATCCAACTCTAATGAGCCTATGGCGTTTCGCATGGTCGTCATGGCTAATTGGATAACAGCCATTTTGTAGTCAGTCACGTTATTGGTTGCTGCGCCGGCATCGGTGACTTTCATAAATAGGATGCCATCAATATTGAGCGTGATATTGTCTTTAGTAATGGCTGATTGCGAAGAAATATCCAGTGATTGCTCTTTTAAGTTTCTATCGGCAGCAACAGTTTGGATAAAGGGCACAATAAAGTTTAAACCGCCTTTTAAAGTTTTTCTGTATTTACCAAAAGTGTAAATAACATAGCCGCGGTTTTGTGGCACAAAATGAATGCCTTTTTTAAGCGTGTAAATAACAACGAGGGCAATCCAAAGAAGCGGGTTAGAAATAAAGTAGATTAAGATATCCATAAGGTTTTCCATAATTTTTTGAAGAATGTTTTACAGTAAGCTGTGCGCTGGCGATGATATATTTGTGCTGTTCATATTATACGCGTATATGGCTGCACTATATCACTATAATCACACTCTATCCCTTATCATGTTGTGAAACCGCGCTATTACAATGCTTTGGTGGCCAAGATTTATACGCATTGAGTTGGCTGTTTATTCAACATATTGATGGCCATTGATTATCTCTCTCACGCCTTAATAGCAATCTATATTAAATAAAAAAAACACTGCTTCTGAAGCAAGCCTTAGGCATAATACGCATCCTAATTTCCGGGCCATCAGGTCGGGTTACTTTCAATACTTTAAGTCGAGTTATTAATGTCAGCTATTAGTCAAACCATCGCCACAGAACTGAATGTAAAGCTGCAACAAGTCAATGCGGCCATAGAGTTGTTAGATGAGGGATCAACCGTGCCGTTTATTTCTCGCTATCGTAAAGAAGTGACCGGCGGCTTAGATGATACTCAGTTGCGAAACTTGCAAGACCGTCTTAATTATTTGCGAGAAATGAATGATAGGCGCGATGCGATTCTAAAGAGCATCGAAGAGCAGGGTAAGCTGACACCTGAGCTTGAAAAGTCGATTAAAGCGGCAGATACAAAAACCCGCTTAGAAGATTTGTATTTACCTTACAAGCAAAAGCGCCGCACCAAAGGCCAAATAGCGATTGAGGCAGGTTTAGAGCCGTTGGCGGATAGCCTGCTGAATGATCCAACATTAACGCCGGAGGTTGAGGCAGAGAAATATCTAAATGCCGAGTTAGCAATAAAAGAGGCAAAAGATGCCTTGGATGGCGCGCGTTATATTCTAATGGAGCGCTTTAGTGAAAGCGCCGAGTTGCTAGAAAATACGCGTCAGTTTATTTCAGCTGAGGGTGAATTATCATCGGCGGTGCTTAAAGGCAAAGAAACTGAGGCCGCCAAATTTAGCGATTATTTCGAATACAGCGAGCGATTTAAAAAAGTACCGTCGCATCGTGCGTTGGCGTTATTCCGCGGTCGACGAGAAGGCTTTTTAAGTTTGCGACTGGATTTAGCTGAAACTGAACCGCCAAGAATTAAACACCCTTGCGAAGTAATGATTGCTGAAACCTATGGCATTACGGATGAAGGTCGAGCGGCTGATGCATGGATGGCAACCGTCGTACGCTGGACATGGCGCATTAAATTACATATGCACATAGAAACAGACTTAATGTCGAAGCTAAGAGAGCAGGCAGAAGTCGAAGCAATTAATGTTTTTGGGACCAATTTAAAAGACTTATTGTTAGCAGCGCCAGCGGGTGCAAAAGCAACAATGGGCCTTGATCCGGGTTTACGAACAGGCGTTAAGATTGCGGTGGTAGATGCTACGGGTAAGTTGCTTGATCATATGGCGATTTATCCGCATGCGCCTAAAAACCAATGGGATCAATCAATTTCAGCTTTAGAGAAAATGGCTCGTAAACACAACGTAGCATTAATGGCCATTGGTAACGGTACGGCCTCAAGAGAAACCGATAAGTTAGTCGGCGACTTAATGGCCAAGCACAGTGATTTAAAGCTACAAAAAATTATGGTGAGTGAGGCGGGCGCTTCCGTTTATTCGGCTTCAGAATTTGCGGCTAAAGAATTTCCCGATTTGGATGTAACGATTCGAGGTGCGGTATCGATTGCGCGCCGCCTACAAGATCCGTTAGCTGAATTAGTGAAGATTGAGCCTAAGGCAATTGGTGTTGGTCAATATCAGCATGATGTGAGTCAATTTAAATTATCGCAGAACCTTGATGCCGTGGTAGAAGATTGTGTAAATGCTGTGGGTGTTGAAGTGAATACCGCTTCGGGCGCCTTATTGCGTCGGGTGTCGGGACTAAGCCAAACCATAGCTGATAATATTGT
>JABIQF010000190.1 GCA_018668095.1 Cellvibrionales bacterium | reverse complement strand
TCCTGCTTTTTGCGATTGCCAGAATGGGCCAAAGACATAATGGTTATTAATGAGAAGGCGGACAAAAGACGAGTAGTTATTCCAGATGCATTGATGAATCATTTCGTCCAGAAAAACGGGGTCAGTAGGAATACCATTTGATCAACCTATACTTCCCCGCAAGTCGTTCAAGACTTCTATGCCAGCTATCGTATAAACAACCACGCATAAAAAAAGGCCAACCTTTATCAGGTTGGCCTTTTCTAATTGGTGGAGACGGCGGGAATTGAACCCGCGTCCGTCAGCACTCTGCCATCGGCTCTACATGCTTAGATCCGCCTATTGATTTAATCCCTCGCGGCCCAGCGGGCAGGGCGATAAGAGACGAGTCTAGTTTAAGTTTTGCCCGGTGGCCCTAAACATACCCCCGAACTAGCTTGTTCTATATGACAGTCGCTTCCCGTTTACAAGCATCCGGTGGCAACTGCTAACAGGGTTTAGGCTGCTAGAGCGTAGTTTTCGTCATTGGCAACTATAAAGTTACAGCGATTGTTTAACGAGAGTCACTGCCCTCTCGACATGCACCTTTGGTTTCGTCACCGGCGTCGAATCCAGATCGTCCCCATATGATATTGAAAAGGCAGGTAACGCTACAAAACCTAGTTATTTCAATATCTTGTAAATATCAAAAGCAGTAATTTAATGATTAACGACATACTTCTGAACCCACAAATTCCATTTTAGCATGAAAATCTCGAATCGACGCCGTAATACGCTCTCAAGAACTGAAATCTATTGAAAAATATAAATGAACCGGCTGAAATTAAATAGAAGTTATCAACTAAAAGAAGAAGGTAAGAACGTCGGCGGGTATAAACAAGAAGACTTACGGGAGGGTTTAGGAGGTGGAGCTTGTTGAATTATAAAATGTTAAATCGCTGGCTGACGATATTGATGTTCAACCAACGATTTAACGCATGCTAATTACTGACTAACCATGTTAGTTATAATTCTTCTGCATGTGATGATAAGTAATCGGCAACACCTTCAGTCGTTGCTTGCATACCTGCATCACCTTTTTGCCAGCCTGCTGGACATACTTCACCGTGCTCTTCTGAGAACTGTAAAGCATCAACAACACGTAGCATTTCATCAACGTTACGGCCTAACGGTAAGTTGTTTACTACCGCATGCTGAACAATGCCTTCTTTATCAATGCAGAATGACGCGCGTAATGCGACGCCATCATCATGCTCAACGCCGTAGCTTTGAACAATGCTGTGGTTAACGTCGGCTACTAACGGGAAGTTAACTTCGCCAATGCCGCCTTTTGCCACAGGCGTGTTGCGCCATGCTAAATGCGTGAATTGTGAATCAATAGAAACACCTAAAAGCTGTACGCCTTTTTCTTCAAATGCTTTTACGCGTTTATCATGCGCAATAATTTCTGAAGGACAAACAAAGGTGAAATCTAATGGGTAGAAAAAGATAACAACGTATTGACCAAGGTAATCGCTTAAAGATAATTCATCTTTGATGCTGCCATCGGCCATAACTGCGGCTGATGTGAATCCTGGTGCTGGTTTATTCACTAAAGTGCTCATGGATGAGTCGACTCCTTTAAAATCAATCAATAATGATGAGATGAAATAGTTAATTCACTCATGCTCATACATCGGAGCATGGTTGTGGTATTAGCTGTTTATAGTTGAGTATCCTGATTGAGATCAGTCTTCTTAACAGCATTCATAATGCCAATAGGAGGGGGGTTTTTCAATCGCTGTTTTGGGTATCTTTGCCGGCCAATGCCGTTCAAGCCAGCGCTGGGGCTCTGGCTAATAGCCACATAGCCCCTTTGTTTGTTTTCTTATTCAATTTTCAGCAATAAAGCTTTGTTCGGCCGTTAGGTTGATTGCTGGCGGGGCCGCTTAGTTATGCTGTCTAGCAATACGCTGCTTTTGGCGATCCCAGTCACGATCTTTTTCACTATGACGTTTGTCATGGTCTTTTTTGCCCTTGCCTAAGGCAATTTCACATTTAATTAAATGCTTTTTCCAATACAAAGAAAGGGCAACACAGGTGTAGCCTTCTTGTTGGGTGGCGGCAAATAATTTGCCTAGCTCGCGCTCGTTTAATAATAATTTACGGTAGCGCGTGGGTTCGGCAACCACATGGGTGCTGGCTGTTTGTAGGGGCTCAATATGGGCACCTAATAGCCATGCTTCTCCGTCTTTTAAGAACACGTAGCTATCAACCAGCTGGCCTTTACCGGCGCGCAGGCTTTTGACTTCCCAGCCAGTTAATACCAGGCCGGCTTCGTATTTGTCTGACAGTGAATAGTCATGACGCGCACGTTTGTTCTGCGCAATGATATTACTGCTTGTTTTAGGTTTTTTTGCCATAGCGCTCTAGTATAGCGCTTCATGGCGTAGGATTCAGTCTCTTAAAGCGCTTTGTGGTTTTATTTGACGCATTGTGTCTAATCGCCAACCGCGATAGATGACAAGCTCGGTCTTTGTTGCGTAATATGCGCGCTTTAATTGCGATTGATAACTTGATTGGGGTTACTTCTTGGGTAAAGCGAGTACAGTAATACAGCGCAGCGCTTTGTTGTTTCATTCTGCCGAGTGTATGTACGATCTGGTTAATGATGTGGCCGCTTATCCGCAGTTTGTAGATCACTGCGTTGCCACTGAGGTCATTGAGCATTCTGATACGCATATGCTGGCCACGCTTTCCTTAGAAAAAGCCGGTGTTGCATTGTCGTTTACTACCCGCAATACCTTAACGCGGCCAACACATATTCAATTACAGCTTCAAGATGGCCCGTTTACTAACTTTACTGGCCGTTGGCAGTTTACGGCGCTTCGAGAGGGCGCTTGCAAAGTGTCGCTGCATATAGAGTTTGAAATGAAGAACGCTGTAACCTCTCGACTCGCCAGCGGCGTATTGGAGTCGGTGAGCCATTCATTGGTCGATGCTTTTTGTGCGCGGGCCGATAAACTTTACGGTGCATTGCGTTAATGCATATAAGTAATAGCGAAAATAAGTAATAGGTTTAATTATTATGTCAGATGTTGAGCACCAACCAAGTAGCGGTACTGAGGCGGCAATCATTGATGTTGAAGTGGCTTTTGCTTTGCCCGATAGGCAGCAAATTGTTGTGCTAAAAGTGCAGCAAGGGTGCACGGCTTACCAAGCGGCTGAGTTATCGGGTATTGCCGGGCAGTTTGCAGAAATCGATTTATCGACAATGAAGATGGGCGTTTTTGGTAAGGCGGTTAAACCGCATGATTATGTGATGCATGCCGGAGATAGAGTTGAAATTTATCGTCCGTTAATTGCCGACCCTAAAGCCTCGCGAAAAGCCCGCGCCGATAAAGCGCAGACCGTTAAAAAGTAGTTGCTTGTTTACTCTTCGCTCGGCTTGTAATCGCCTGTTAACTCATTGAGCTGGCCATCAACAAATAATACATTAAGATTTTTTTGTACTACTCTACCGCTGGCGACGCGCAGTGTATAAATATAATTCCACTGATCAGTATTGAGTGTGTCGACAATTAATGGCGTACCCAAT
>JABIQF010000216.1 GCA_018668095.1 Cellvibrionales bacterium | reverse complement strand
AGTTGCCATTGCTACTTGCCGGCACCGTGGGCGCATTGGCCGCAGCCAAGGCTGAATAGGCAAACAAAACCAATAAAGAAGTGAGTTGAATAAACCGACGCGCACTGAATGCAAACATAAATATCCCTATACCATTATCAGCACAACTGAATTAATAAACGCCCGGCTACGATTAAACGTATTTGCAGCCACCTTCAGTCGCGCAAAGAAAGAAAATACGACTTAACAAGACGGACTATTCCGCGAGATGTTGTGCCAAACCTGTATCTATCTCACTAACCAATGTGGCTCTAACATCGGCAGGTAGCATGGCTAGCAACTGCATCTCATTGACACAGGCATCTTTAATACCCTGAAGGCTAGGGCTAGGTTTTTCTTTTTCAAGCTGTACTGCAGCATTAAGGCAATTCATTAGCGGCTGAATAATATCGCCAGGCTCTGACTGGGAAAAAACAAAAGGTGATAGTAATAAAGATAAGAAAGTCGCAAAAACGAGGGGCTTTTTCATAAGAATCCATTTTCCGTTGATCAACAACAATGACTAAAATCACATTAGACTGCCTAAACAAAAAGCAGCGTTCCATTAAGCGATGTGGACACTAACAAAAAAAAGGATTCACTGACAAGAGACAAAACAAAAAAATATTTGGGCGAAAACCCATGATAAAAATAATGGGTTGCTTAACAATATTTAAAATCTACTTACAAAAAAACACGCTTACACTGTAAAAAAGGGGTTTTATTCTATTTACGAAATAGATCAATTGAACAATAACAACCGCTAGACAATAATTAATAAAAAAATAAACGCTTATTTTTTTACAATTCAAAATGAAAGAAACGAAGTGACACTCAATTATAAAAACCCCCCTTAATCCAAAATGGAATTAAAATATTTTTTGAAGTGCTAAATATTCAAATTT
This sequence comes from Cellvibrionales bacterium, assembly GCA_018668095.1. GTDB lineage: Bacteria > Pseudomonadota > Gammaproteobacteria > Pseudomonadales > UBA7434 > UBA7434. The sequence goes on along the minus strand of JABIQF010000216.1, from coordinate 8,014 downwards.
GTATTTGCCACAAATAAATACAAGACAGCCCGAAATCAACATAAGACAAATAACAAAGTCACTTACTGAAATTGTGGAAAACAATTACATCTCAAATTTATACCTTTGCCAAAACATACAGCAGCAATGGAAAACCATTTCAATTGATTACGATAAAAAAGATCTACGACCTCTTCTCTTCGCCCTTACTCTTCTCTTCACCCTTACTCCTCCCTTTATCCTTACGCTGACCATCCAACCCCCCTTTTCCAACAAGCAAAAAAAAACCCGATGACTTTCGTCACCGGGCTTTCATCACAGCTTAAAACTTAGCAAGAATAATACATGCCAAACTCAACTGGGTGAGTTGTCATATTCAACAACTCAACTTCTTCTTGCTTAAGCGCAATATAACCATCAATAGTGTCATTACTCATAACACCACCAGCAGTTAAGAAATCACGATCCGCATCAAGAGCTGCAAGCGCTTCTTCAAGTGAAGACGCAACTGTTGGGATTAACGCAGCTTCTTCAGCAGGAAGATCATAAAGATCTTTATCCGCTGCTTCACCTGGGTGAATCTTATTCTTGATTCCGTCAAGACCAGCCATTAACAATGCAGTAAAGCATAAGTAAGGGTTAGCTGTTGGATCAGGGAAACGTACTTCGATACGACGACCTTTTGGATTTGGAACAAAAGGAATTCGGATTGATGCAGAACGGTTACGTGCTGAGTAAGCCAACATAACAGGTGCTTCAAAACCCGGTACAAGACGCTTGTAAGAGTTAGTCGATGCGTTAGCAAATGCGTTGATTGCTTTAGCATGCTTAATAACACCGCCAATGTAGAACAATGCAGTTTCAGATAAACCACCGTATAAATCGCCAGCCATTAAGTTAACACCGTCTTTCGACAATGATTGGTGACAATGCATACCACTACCGTTATCACCCACTAAAGGCTTAGGCATAAACGTTGCTGTTTTACCGTAAGCGTGTGCAACATTGTGTGTGCAGTATTTAAGAATCTGAACTTCATCAGCTTTCTTAGTTAAAGTATTTGCGCCAACGCCAATTTCACATTGACCCGCTGTACCAACTTCGTGGTGATGAACTTCAATCTCTAAACCCATGTCGGCCATTGCGCCACACATTGCGCCACGAACGTCATGTAAAGAATCGACTGGTGGTACTGGGAAGTAACCGCCTTTAATTCCTGGACGGTGACCCGTGTTGCCATCTTCAAAAGACTTGTTGTTTGACCAAGCAGCTTCTTCAGAATTGATCTGGTAGCTAGCACCAGAAATATCAGCATGCCATTTAACGTCATCAAAAACGAAAAATTCAGGCTCTGGTCCAAATAATACTGTGTCAGCTATACCTGTAGACTTCATGTACTCTTCAGCACGAAGAGCAACAGAACGTGGATCACGCTCGTAACCTTGGCCAGTAGTTGGCTCAACGATAGTACAACGTAAGTTTAACGTCGACTCATCAGTGAAAGGATCCATTACAGCAGTTGCATCATCAGGCATCATGATCATGTCTGATTCGTTAATGCCTTTCCAGCCTTCGATTGAAGAACCATCAAACATTTTGCCATCTTCAAAAAAGCTGTCATCAACTTCACTTGAAGGAATAGAAACGTGATGCTCTTTACCTTTAGTGTCAGTAAACCGGAGATCTACCCAGGTTACTTCATTTTCTTTTATCATTTTCAGAGTGTTCTCTGACATTTTAAATCCTCCGGACTAGCCCTGTATTAGGGTGGTGTAGTTAAGTATTGATTAATTGAAATCGTCTTTACGAGCTATTCTCATCTTATTGTCAGCCAATTGGCGTCAAGCTCGCGGTCATTTAGCTAGGCGGTTCTTGAAGCTGCTAAACAAAAGGACGGCGATTTTATACTGATTACAGACCGAAAAGATATTCTTCTCTTATAAAACCCTGTAATCAATGCGAATAGATCAGTCTTTGCACGAGAATAGTAGTGCAACAGCTGTACCAACTTGAACAAAAAAATAAAAACTGTAAGTTATTGATTTTTAGACGCTTAACAATAGCTCGATTAGAACGCACCACATAGGCGCACTATAATGGGTCGTTAGGGCACTATTGTGGTGCAATATTGATTGTTTAATCTCATCATGCAACAGGATTTGTTGGCTAGTTTCTACCGTTACGTCTTAGCTATACTCCTCAGCCTTAATCATTACGGTATAAGTTGGATATTTTTATTGTGAGCACAAATAGCAAAACCAGCCCATCTCTGGCCGATCAAGCTAAATCATTGTTAGCTTACAGCTTATATATTGTTCTTTTTAGCTGTTTATTGCCGCTGTTTTTTATTCGCCTGCTTTGGCGCTCTAACAAAGCCCCCGCCTATCGCTCACGCATGAGTGAGCGCCTAGGCTTAGCAGCAATGACACCCCCTGCTGGTGGTATTTGGTTACATGCGGTATCCGTAGGTGAAGTTATTGCCGCAGTCCCTGTCATTAAAACATTAAGACAGCAGTATCCATCAACGGCTATTACTGTTACCACTTCAACACCCACTGGGTCAGCTCGCTTAACTGAAATGTTAGCCGATGAACTAGGCAATAATCTATTTCATAGTTATGCACCCTATGATTGGCCATTATTCGTTAGCGTTTTTCTGCGCAAGATTAAACCCAGTATTCATATTGTGATGGAAACCGAGTTATGGCCTGTCACTATTTATTTATGTCAGTGCATGAACATTCCCGTTGTCGTTGCTAATGCAAGAATGTCAGAGAAATCGGCAAAAGGTTATCAGCGTTTCGCCTGGTTAAGTTCTGCGATGATGCGTAACGTTCATGTTGCGACACAGTACCAACAAGATGCCGAACACTATTTAGCTTTAGGCTTACCACCACAGCAACTTCAAGTAACCGGCAGTATTAAATTCGATATCGAAATCTCTCCAGCGTTAATGCTTGCCGCCAATCAATTTAGATCACAGCTCAATAACGAAGCCAAAAAAACCTTTATTTGGTTAGGCGCAAGTACGCATAAAGGTGAAGATGAATACTTACTCGCCACACATAAAAAAGTTTTAAAGCAAGATCCTAATGCATTATTAATTATTGTACCTAGGCATTTGGAACGCTTTGATGACGTAGCCAATTTAACTGAGTCACAAGGTTTTCAATTACATCGTCACTCGTCATCACAAGCACTAGACGCAGAAAAAAATGTTTTATTAATTGATAGCATTGGCCAACTACTGTTATTTTATGGCGTAGCAGATGTTGCCTTTGTTGGCGGTAGCTTAGTACCGACAGGCGGGCATAATACGATTGAGCCGGTTGCTTGGGGCATACCCGTTTTATCTGGTCCTCACACGTTTAACTTTTCTGAGGTTACCGAACGCTTAGTGCAAGCGGGCGCATTACAAATTATTGATGATAGTCAACAGCTCACTGTCGCCATTTTAAAGCTACTAAAAGATTCAAAACAATTAACTTTAGGGGCAGCCGCTGCGCGCCAAGTTATTGATGATAACCGTGGCGCGAAACAAAAATTGATGGGGGTTATAGCCTCTTTATTAACTATTGAATGACCTTTTATTGAATGGTCTTCTATTGAATGGTCTTCTATTAAATAATCAGCTATTAAATGAATTAACAGTTTCACTTTTCAATACGGCTTTAGGCGCGACTAACCATTCATTTAAATCATAGATATCTTGCGGGCTCAATGTACCTGCCGCTTGTTTTAATTTTAATGAGTTAATAACATAGTTATAGCGTGTATTGGCATGATCACGCTCCGCACGAAACAAATCGCGCTGCGCATTGAGCAGATCAACAATATTACGTGTACCTGCATCATAACCTGCCTGCGTAGCGTCTAAGGCACTGCGCGCTGAAACAATTGCGAGCTGTCTGGCGTTAACTCTAGCTGTATCGGCAACTGTAGTTAAATAGTTAGAACGCGCTTCTCTAAAAGCTGTTCTTTTAGCTGCTACTAAATTCGCTTGATCTCTTACTTGTTCGTAACCTGCCTGACGACGCTTTGAATGCTTAAAGCCACCTTCCCAAATAGGTACGTCTAATCGCACTTCAATTGTTGATCCTTGGAAATTAGAAAATGTATCAGGCAAAATATCATTAGAATTATTATCTGATAACGCAGTATCGGTAGAGCTATCGTCATAACGTAACACGGCTTTAATCGTTGGCGCATGATCTGACTTTCTTACATTAGCCTGTTGATTAGATGCCTCTGCAACTTGTTCGGCTAACTTAACACTTAAATTATTTTCGGAGGCAAAACCAACCCAAGCTTCAGCTGAACTCGGCTCTGGCTTAGTGGTTTTAAAATCATCCGATAGGTTGTATAAATGACTGTGCTGCTGACCAGTGAGCGCAGCTAAATCTTCATAGGCAATACCCAAGCTTACCTTTTCAGTTAAACGATTAGCGACCGCTAAATCAAAAGCAGCACGCGCTTCGTGAACATCAGTAATAGCAATAAGTCCAACATCATAACGCTGCTGAGTTTGCTCAAGTTGCTGCTTAATGGCTTTTTCTTCTGACAGTGCAGAAGTGAGATTATCTTTACTTCGCAGCACATTAAAATAAGTATTGGCGCTGCGTAATATTAATGATTGCTGATCAATACTGAATTGCAATTCAGCTTGCTGTGATAACGCAGTACTTTGCTTAAAAGCAAAGAACGCTGATAAATTAAATAAGTTTTGTGTCAATGCAATAGAGTAAGCGGTTGTCTCTGAATCTGAATCCAAATTAGTTTCTGGCGATAAACCTGCTGAAAAATATTGTTTATTACTATTAGTACGATCGGATTCTGAATACGTCGCACTGCCACTCAAGTGAGGTAGTAATTGAGCAATCGCTTGTGACTTAATCTCTCGACCCGCTTTATAGCTTGCCTCGGCAGCCTGCAATGTCGGGTCATTGATTAACGCAAGTTCATAAATGTCGGCCAAACTATCGGCGTATGAAAGACCACTAAAACTCATGCTTGCCATTGATAGCGTAATGGCACTGATTGATATTTTTGATAGTAAACGTTGCAACATGAAATAATCCTGATTAACAATTTTAATACGAAGGTGATTTATCAATACCTGTGCTAAGTTCTTGAGCCTTTTGATAGAGGGCTGACGCTTTATACACTCTTTAAATAAGCAGCTTAGCAGGGACAACTTAACTTAAATAAATAGCTGAAACAAACAATCTGAACAAATATCGATGCACGGAGGTAGTCTAACAGACCCACCCAACGTTACGAAGTTGCACGTGTTAACCTTCTGCCATCTAAATACCAAAAACCATGGCGCGAGCCACCTATTTGGTCCCGTCTAAGGCTTTACCAGCAAGAATATTGTAAAAATTTACGCCTGCTTCGCACTGTACTCAATCTGCAACTATCTTTACTCTTTAACGACTAGAGTTATAGCTATTTAGCTTAACCCAATGCCCGTCTTTAGAGGGTCGATTGAATAAAGAAGTAGAGTCTGAATTGAAAAAGAAATACCGTTTTGACATTAAAATGATGATGGCTGATTGCGAGGCAAACTATGCGCGTATTTGCCGCATTATGCCGTCAGTTTTACGCAAAAATGTAACGGCTAATGCAGACGATGTTACAGACAAATCGCTAGACAACATCAGCTTTGATATTGACTTAGCGACCAACAAACCAGCTAAACTAACACTGTCTATTGCCGAACGCTGTCGATTTACCACCATGATCAACCTACAAGTGTTAATCGATAGTTTTGTCGATGTTGATGGCGAGTCAGGCTGCGTGAATATGTCGATTCGTCTCTATCATGACGTTAATATGGCCGAAGTAATTGCCTGCAATCATAAGCCGAATCGCTTGGCGAGTTATGAGTACCCTAATGAGCTCATGTTTCAGCCCGACGAAAAAGCGCAACAAAATCGATTTTTAAGTGAGTGGCTAGGTCTATGCTCAAAGCATGGTATGAGCAGTGAAAGCATGACTGCAGGCTTATATTCAGCAGTAAACTCAGCAATAACCCATACAGACACTGAGCATTCAGAACAACAAGCATCGCCATCCATCGACGCCTTGTTGGTGGGCGGCCGATCTTTAAGAACATGAGTTAGAGCAATAAAAGCCATGACGAAAAATAACAATCATTCAATCCTCAACGTAGCCGTTAGAGATGCTGATAGCACGACAAGAGTGCTACAAATTACTGACTGTCATCTTGGGAAAGAGGCCGGTGAGCAATTGGTTGGTATGGATACCGATGCCAGCCTTGATTATGTGCTCAAGCAATTACAATCTGAACAAAACTCAGCAGAACTGTTATTGGCAACCGGTGATCTTTCTAATCATGGCTCTCATGAAGCTTACTCGCGATTATTTGATAAGCTTAAACCACTGAATTTACCTAATGCTTGGCTAGCTGGCAATCATGATTCACGCGCTTTAATGGTCGAGACTGTGGGTGAAGCCTGCATGCCAAGAGCTGTAACGCTGGGTCGCTGGTTAATTCTTATGTTAGATTCGGCGGTACCTGGTCAAGTAGGTGGCGAATTAGGCGAGCAAGAATTAGCACGCATAGAACCGCTACTTAAAGCCGTACCCGAGGCAGACCATGTATTAGTCTGCTTGCATCACCAACCGGTTTCGATTGGCTGTGAGTGGCTAGACGAGCAGCAAGTGGCTGATAGCGATGCTTTAATCGACTTACTGGCCAAAGAACCTCGATTACGCGGCATTATTTGGGGCCATGTGCATCAAGCCTTTAGTGCTGAAGACGCACGATTACCCGGCGTTAAATTACTTTCAGCGCCCTCAACCTGTATTCAGTTTGCGCCCAATAGCAGCGGCTTCAAATTAGATGAATGTGCACCAGGCTATCGCTGGTTAGACCTGCATGCCGATGGTCGCATTGACTCAGATATTTCTAGACTAAAAAATATCAATTTAAATGTCGACTATAGCTCCCAAGGCTATTAATCGAACAATGCGCTGCCACTCTTCATCCTTGTCTTCATCACCGCCTGTTTCATTTTTCTATTTACATACCTATTTACAGACCCATTTACATACCTCTTTCTATACCTCTTTTCTCGCCTTACTAAGAGGTTTCTTTTGAAAACACTTATCTATTTGCACGGTTATAACAGCTCGCCTCATTCTCATAAGGCGCAGCTAACGACACAATACATGGGCAAACATCACCCATCTGTGCAGTGTTTACTGCCACAATTATCCTTTGCACCTGCCAAAGCCGTAGAACAAATGACAGCGTTGATGAATAAGGTTGATAATCCCGTCATCATTGGCAGCTCATTAGGTGGTTATTACGCGAACTTTTTAGTTGAGCAATATGGCTGCAAGGCCGTCTTAGTCAATCCAGCCGTGTATCCTGACCGCTTGCTAGAAGACTATTTAGGCGCGCAGACAAATGACTATACCGGTGAAACATACACGTTAACCACGCAACATATGATAGAGTTACGCGCTTTAGCAACACCACGAATGGCAGAGCCAGAAAAGCGAATGCTCATGATTCAAACGGCAGATGAGACCTTGGATTTTAGTGAAGCGACTCACTTTTACCAAGCCAGTCGATCTATTATTGAGTACGGTGGTAATCATAGCTTTATCGGTTATGATCAATGGCTACCTGCTATAGCTGATTTTTTAGCGCTATCGCGTTAAAATTTTTCAACAGACCCTTTTTACAGTGAAACGAATACTTATTTATGTCAGATTATAACGCCGATTCCATTGAAGTCTTAACCGGTCTAGAGCCAGTTCGAAAACGTCCGGGCATGTATACCGACACGCAGCGACCTAACCATTTGGCGCAAGAAATTATTGATAACTCTGTCGATGAAGCTTTAGCAGGTTTTGCCGATCGTATTGATGTTATTGCACATAAAGATGGTTCGTTATCAGCTTCCGATAATGGTCGCGGAATGCCAGTAGATATTCACCCTCAACATAAAATGTCTGGCGTTGAACTGATATTAACTAAGCTGCATGCCGGTGGTAAATT
>JABIQF010000213.1 GCA_018668095.1 Cellvibrionales bacterium | reverse complement strand
GTTAACTAGATCAGCTAAATAAACTCTTCGCCAACTGTGAGCAAGCTAATAAAGACAATGCCCACAGTTGGTTTTTCCTCAGCTAAACAATAGGAAGCGACTATGAACATTACTGCCGAATTAAGTCTTTACCCTCTTATGGGCGATTACGTTCCAACTATTCAAACTTATATTGACGAACTGAATGCTATTGATGAATTAGAGGTTCGCACCAACGCATTAAGCACCGAAGTGTTTGGTGAGTACACTCTTGTAATGCAAACCATTCAAGATTTAACCTATACAGTTTTTTGTGCAGAGCCCGCCGCTGTATTAGTCGCAAAATATGTTAATCGCGATCGTCGTGATGAAAGCCAAACTTAATTTTTTTAGTCCCTAAAAAGCTATCAGCTCAACGCCAATGAAAATACAATGGTGAACGGATTGAGATATAACCAAATACAATGAGAGGCCGAAATAAAATTTATGCTACTTAACATTTGGGCAGAGCTAAGCGTTTACTCAATACCAGAAATTATTGCCGTACTGGCATCTCTCACCTATGTTGTTTTAGCATCGAGAGAACATAGTGGTTGCTGGCCAGCAGGTATGCTGGGCTCAACTATTTATGTTGTCGTTTTTTTTCAATACAAACTGTATATGGATTCTGCATTGAATATTTTCTATGTAGTCATGGCTATTTATGGCTGGCTAATGTGGAAAAGTCACCAATCCAATACCGAATTTTCTAATGCAGCTGCGACAAGTGTCAGTAAAACCAGCATTAAACAATGGCAAGCCATAAAGCATATGAATGCTATCGCTGTCATCTTATTACTCTCTGCCTTATCAGGATTTTATTTAGACAACTATACTGATGCCGCCTACCCCTATTTTGATTCATTAACGACATGGTCAAGTTTTTTAGCCACTTGGATGGTCGTGAATAAAATTCTTGAAACGTGGCTTTATTGGATAGTTATCGATGCTGCATCAATTTATTTGTATATCAATAAAGAATTGTATTTTACTGCACTATTGTTTGGGCTCTACGTTATCATAGCGACATATGGCTACTTCCATTGGAAAAAGCTCTATCAAAACAATACTCACGAAACACTTGCCAGTAATAACTGAAACCATGAAAAGTAATATTTCGAGCGCCGAACATTACCTGAATCAATGGCCGCACTGGGAGCTAGACCTCACTGAGTCACCCACTGTCGAAAAAAAATTACACGGCAGTATCAATAATCAGAGTTATTTAATTAGTAACAATCTTCGTTACTGGATAATGCGAATACATCATCACAACCCACTTTTCTCTGCCAATAGACAACAAGAACATCAAACACAATACGCCGTTAATGAATTAAATTTCGCACCTAAAATTGTTTACCAACATCCCACTGGTGATTATCGAATTAGCGAATACATAGAAGGCCGTACTCTAAATGAGCTAGCCGCCATTACAGACACTCAAGCCGAATTACTCTGCCAAACCATTAAACGTATTCATCAAATTAATATCGACATTCCTGCATTTAGTTATTCAGACTGTATAGAACAATACTGGCAAGCCATTAATAACAAAGTATTAATCACCAATACAAATGCCATTGGTGAATATCAAAACATGCTTACCATGTGTAAGGATTATCAGCATCAATACGGCCAGCAACGAGTGCTTTGCCATAATGATTTAAATACCAACAATATTTTACTGACCGATGCAGCAAGAGGCGAACAATCTCGCTTTATCATTATTGACTGGGAATTTTCTGGCGGTGGTATAGCAAGCATGGATTTTGCGGACCTAGCCACTGAAGTCAATATCGACATTCATAGAATGTCTGCGCTATCAAACATTTCCGTCGAAGAACTCTTTATGGCGCAAGAGATATACCGTTATACTTGCAAGATATATAATCATGCAAGTGAGCTTAATAATCTCACCCGGTAAAGCCATCGTCGAGTATCAGATTCCCATGACAGAATTTAGCTCTCAAGAATACCTACGCTATACACGACACATTCAACTATCGAGCATCGGCGTTAATGGGCAAAGTAAACTTAATAATTCTCATGTATTAATTGTTGGCTGTGGCGGTTTAGGTGCTCCAGTCAGTTTATATTTAGCGGCAGCAGGTGTTGGCAGCATCACATTAATTGATGGAGATGTCGTTGAATTAAGTAATCTACAACGTCAAATTACATTCTCTGAAGATGACATCGGTAAAAGCAAAGCGCAATGTACACAGCAACGCTTACAGAGATTAAATAGCGACATTCATATTACCGCCATTAACGAATCGCTCTCGACAGATAATGCTGAAGCCTTTATTCAATCGGCCGATCTTGTACTCGACTGTACCGATAACTTTGCCACTCGATATTTAATTAATGATATATGCAAACTCAACAACACGGCATGGATCTATGCTAGCGTTTACCAATCAAGCGGCCAGTGCGCGCTATTCACACCTGATCAAAGTTGCTTCCGTTGTTTGTTTCCCAACCCACATCAAGACGCACTCGATTGTAATTCTGCCGGCGTACTAGGCGTACTCCCCGGATTGCTCGGCACACTACAAGCCACCGAAGCCTTAAAAGTATTAGCGGGCATAACTCCAGCCATTAGCAATACTTTATTGATGGTTGAAACCGACGATATGCATTTTCAAAAAATTGCATTACAACAAGATAAAAAGTGCTTTTGCTGCAATAACAAATCTTTCACCTTCAACCCTTTATCAACTCATTATCAAATGCAATGCACGACCGACGAAACGCCCATGCATAGCATTGCGGCAGCTGACTTTAAAGAATGGAGCAAGCGAGATGACGTATTGTTGATAGATGTAAGAGACAAAAATGAAAATAAAGCATTTAATTTAGGCGGGGAACATATACCACTACATCGCCTATCATCAAGTACTGCAGCATCATTGACAACGATCACTCATAATAAAACGATTATTCTTTATTGCCAATCTGGCGTTCGAAGCCAACAAGCCTGTCAATTATTACGTGAGCACAACATCAATGCTTTTTCTGTCGTTGGCGGCATTGCTCAAATTATTCGCTATTAAACTTGCTAGTATTCAATTTAACTCTTCACTATTTTTCTTGTATATTTTTCTTAAATATTCCTCTT
>JABIQF010000067.1 GCA_018668095.1 Cellvibrionales bacterium | reverse complement strand
TTGGTTAGCGGTAACCAGTATTTCATTTGATATTTCAGTATTGGAAATATTTTGGTCACTAACGCGTGGCTTTAAAGTGGTCATTCAAGAGGTTATTCAAAAGGTCATTCAAGAGGTAATTCAAGAGTCAGGTGCAACTACATTAAGCGAAACGTCAACGCTCTCTGAACAACAAAGCGCATCTTTAGTGAACAGAAAAATGGATGTCGGACTCTTCTATTTTTCAAGTGATGCAGGGCCTAATATCAGTGGTGATCGATATAAATTATTACTTGAAGGCGCAAAGTTTGCCGATAGTCATAACTTCTCTACCGTTTGGACACCCGAACGACACTTTCATTTATTTGGCGGGCTCTATCCTAATCCCTCTGTTACCAGTGCTGCGGTTGCTGCGGTAACAGACAATGTATCGATACGTGCTGGCAGTATTGTCTTGCCATTACATAATCCTATACGTGTTGCCGAAGAGTGGTCAGTCGTTGACAACTTATCTAACGGTAGAGTTGGTTTCTCTTTTGCCTCTGGATGGCATGCTAATGACTTTTCCTTAAAACCAGAAAATTTTGAAAATCGTCGTCAGTTAATGTTTGATGAAATCGAAACTGTGCGCAAGCTTTGGCGTGGTGAGTCAATCGACGTATTAAACGGTGAAGGAAAACCCTTCGAAGCCAAAATATACCCTCCTGCCATTCAAACAGAACAGCCCATTTGGATAACCACAGCCGGCAATATTGATACCTTTCGGGCCGCGGGTGAGGGTGGCTTTAATGTGCTCACCAATCTACTGGGTCAAACCATTGAAGATTTAACCAGTAAAATTTCAGCTTATCGACAAGGTCGTAAGGATAAAGGTTTCGAGGGTCAGGGTAATGTAAGCGTTATGGTGCATACCTTTATTGGTACTGATGTTAACGAAGTGCGTGAAATTGTTAGAGAGCCTTTTTGTCATTATCTAAAAACCTCTTTTGACCTTGTTAAAATAGCCCCTTGGGCTTTTCCTGCTTTTAAGCAGCCATCAAAAGCCGCAGCGCAAGACAGTTCTTTTGATGCAAGTGCATTAACTGATGAAGATCTCGATGCCTTAATTGAGCATGCCTTTGATCGTTACTTTGAAACTGCAGGACTGTTTGGAACCGCTACCAGTGTTCTACCACTTATCGATCAAATTAAATCGGCAGGTATTGATGAAGTCGCTTGCCTGATTGATTTTGGCGTTGATAACGAGACGGTACTCGACAATTTAAAGCATTTAAATCAGTTACGTATTAACAGTAATCCTGAACAGTATAAAAGTAATACTGATTATTCAGTGGCCGCGCAAATAAAAAGACATGGCGTTACCCACTTTCAGTGTACGCCTTCAATGGCAAGAATTCTGTCATCGGATGATGGCACCCTTACGGCAATGGGTAATTTGAAAACTGTCTTATTAGGTGGTGAAGCATTACCAGTTGATCTTGCTGAAAAAATGCAGGGCCATATAAAGGGCCAATTAGTCAATGTTTATGGTCCTACTGAAACTACCATTTGGTCAACATCAGCATTAGTCACCGCCGAAGATATAGACAATAAATTAACGATTGGCCGCCCCATTGCTAATACGAAAATATACATTGTTGATAAAGACTTACAGCCAGTTCCTATAGGTGTGGCTGGCGAATTAATGATTGGCGGGCAGGGTGTAGTTCGAGGTTATCATCAGCGAGCCGAATTAACTGCCGAAAAATTTATTGCGAATCCATTTTCTAGTCATACAGATTTAAACAGTGAGCAAAGCAATGCTGTTGATATTGTCTATCGCACTGGTGATTTAGCAGCTTATCGAAACAATGGCGATATTGAGTTCTTAGGTAGGCTTGATCACCAAGTGAAATTAAGCGGTTACCGTATTGAGCTTGGTGAAATTGAATCCTTACTCGATGCCTGTGAAGACGTTAAGAGCAGTATTGTGATAGCGACAGATAGCGAGCAAGAAGAGCCGCAAAGTTTAATGGCTTATGTGGTTGCCGATAAATCTTCTTCACAGCAGGACAATAGCCATTGGAAAAATATTTGGGACGATGCTTATGATAATGGCAGCATTGCGTCTAAAGTTTCTGCTATCCCTGTTGCGCATAATGAGAATATAGAAGCTGAACAGATAAGTGACCCTACATTTAATATTTCAGGTTGGATCGATAGCTATACGGGCGAGCAGCATTTGCATGCGCCCATGCAAGAGTGGGTTGATACAACGGTTGAGCGTATATTGGCGCTTAAACCAAAACGCGTTCTTGAAATTGGCTGTGGCACCGGATTATTGCTCTATCGCATTGCCCCACAGTGTGAGCGTTATGTTGGTGTCGATTTTTCGGCTGCCGCATTGGCGTTAATTGATCGGCAAGTAACATCGTTAGGTCTTAATAATGTAACGTTAATTAATAGTGTGGCCGATGATTTGTCCTCGGTTGAAAGTGCTATTAATGGGCAAGAAAGTTTCGATTTAGTCATTATTAATTCAGTTGTTCAATATTTTCCCTCGGCAGAATATTTATTGACAGTATTGGAATCAGCAATAAAGCATTTAATGCCAGAAGGTAAGTTGTTTATTGGTGATGTTAGGCATTTATCCTTAAAAAATCTATTTGATACGTCGATTGAATTTGCGAAAGCATCGGATGATTTAACCGTTGAGTTATTACAAAAACGGATTAAATCGCATAATGATAACGAGAGTGAGCTATTAATTTCGCCCGATTTTTTCGCAGCGTTACAGCAAGTGATTCCTGCAATAACGAATATTGATATTCAATTAAAGCGCGGTCACCATCGCACTGAAATGTCCGCCTATCGCTATGATGCCATTCTCTATTTGGGTGATGATCATCAGTCAATCAATGAAAGCGATTTTACCCTTCAAAGCACACCTAATAATTTGCTTGAATTAAAAGAGTATTTTTCCAATGTATCAGAGCCGATTGTATTTCGCGATTTAGTAAATGCGCGTTTGGTCAGTGATCAATTAATACAAAATGCGTTGCTATCAGAAAAACCAACTCAGCTTATAGGCGCGCTGAATCAGCTAGTTGATCAAGGTCAGCAATGTGGCAATGGATTTCAATACGCTAATAGTTTTCAGCCAGAAGATATTTATCAGTTAGCAAAAAATAATGATCAGTTCGATAGCTCGTTTGATATTACCCTGACATGGGCTAAATCGGCTGATCCGGTTTGTTTTGATGTTTATATTTATCCAAAGAACAAGTCACATAATATAAGACCACTCATTACCGATAAAGATGAAGCTGTTGCTTATGATGATAGTGGAGAGAGTTTAGCCAGTTTTTGCAATCAGCCCATTCAAGCGAAAGATGATTTTGATTTAATACATCGCCTTAACAATCGCTTAGCTAAAAGTCTTCCAGAATTTATGATGCCTAACGATATTATCGTTTTGCCCTCTATGCCATTAACGCCTAATGGAAAAATTGATCGCAATGCCTTACCAAAACCTGAGAAACGTAAGCGTTTAACCAAAGATGAATTTATTGCACCGGAAAGCGATATTGAAAAAACCATTGCTACTGTTTTTCAAGAAATGTTGAATCTTGAGAAAATTGG
>JABIQF010000208.1 GCA_018668095.1 Cellvibrionales bacterium | reverse complement strand
ACTTTTGATTTTGTTTCTATTAATTGGTCATCAACGTAGGCGCCAGGCGTGCGCTTGCCATAGTTCTCACCAATGGGCTCATCTCTTGAAACAGAAATAATAGAGCTGCAGCTCGACAGAAATACGGTTGATAGTAAAAGCAACATGCCCAACATTGTGCGTAAGTGTATTCGAGGGCTTTGCATACTGGATGGTTTCATAACTTTTCGACTTTGTTTTACGATGACTGAAAGCATTATTAATATGACCTTTGAGTTAGTGTATGCCGAATAATTGTTCATCAATAATATCGTTTAGGCAATTTAAAATGAATAATGATATTTCATGCGTTCGGGTTAAATTAGCCTCTTCTAACAGTAGTGATAGGGTTTGATTATCGTTCTCTATCACTAACTGCTCGGTGTTAGTGCCAATAACAATCGCCGTCATACCATTGGCTTTTGCTGTCGCCAGTGTTGTTGCTACAGTAGCGCTATTTAAATCTTGGCTAAGTAATAACAGTACATCACCGTTTTGTCCCATTGATTTCAGCGGGCGGCTAAAAAGTGCATCGGCGTTTTCATGAGCGGCAGCCATTGCCATACCGCTGGCATCACTATTGAGTGATAAAGCGGGTAGGGCAGGACGCAGCTCGGCATCGCGATACATTAAGTTATTACAAAACATTTGTGCCAAGGGTGCAAAGCTATCAATGCCAACAGCAATAACCTTATGCTCTTGTACTAGTTGACCCGCAATATGCACACCTGCCTCAATAATGGCGTTTGGCAACTCAGGTGGCAATCCACCTAACGTTTGCATTGCCGCAGCAATACGCTCAGTAATAAATGGGTTATCAGAACTCATGAGGATATAAACGCATTTTTTATCCAGTTAAAAGTAAATGGCTGTTTGGTGTCAGCCGAAGCTAATCCTGCAAGTGACATTTCCATAACATCAAAGCGACATTCTACATTAGCTTGATGATGTTGCAGGTAATGGTTTGCTGTTTTTATCAATTTCTCTTGTTTCTTAAGACTGATACTCGATGCGCCACCGCCATAGAGAGCGTTTTTTCTATAGCGCACTTCAATAAAAACAATGACAGCACCTTCGGCCATGACAATATCAATTTCACCATAACGCGAATGATAATTAGTGTCGAGGCAGTTTAGGCCTTGTTTTATTAAGTATCCTAAGGCCGCTTGCTCGGCGGCATCACCTATATTTTTTGTTGTTTTATGCGATGCTTTCGTTCTTTTTTTTAAAAAACTATCTAAATGTTTGATGATTGCCTTTGGCTGCATTTTCCAGTTCCTTTGGAAAGACGTTCATTGATAAATTGAAACACTTATTAGTCTGGCTGTATTAATCCTGTGTGAGCTCAACCTTTTTAGCTTTGCCATTCACAAACTGAGCCATTTGTAATTCACGAACCACACGATTATTTTGCAGCGATAAACGTCCTGTCATACCCTGTAGTTGGCTGTCTGGGGCCTGTTGTAATTGCTCTAGGCGCGGGTGTAAATAAAAGGCATCTAAGCCCATGGCAAATAAACGGCCTAATTTTTTATTATCGATATAGCGGCTGGCAACTTGTGACTTGAGTGTATTGCTTTCTAACACCCAAGGTATTTCGTTAAACATAATGCCGTTTAAATCACGATTTTTAGTTGACTGTTCAATGCCGTTATTAATATGTGAGCTGCTGTAAACCGGTAGTTTGCCTGCGTAGTGATAGGCCAACAAAGGTTTAATGCTGCGCGTTTGTTTGCTGTTAGCAAATATAACAATAATATCGATATCGTTACGGCGACGTGGCGTAAATTCAACTCTTTGACCAATAATGTTTTCTAAGCGTTTGTGTCGAGCGTTGCTTGTGGGTAAAAGTAAACTGCTTTCAATTTCTGCCGAATAATTTTTAGCTTCAGTTAATGTGGTATTGCCAACAATCGTGCCGCCAGAAGATGTCCACTGTTCGCTAAAGACGCGGCTGGCACGTTTTGACCAACCCGCGCCAGATTGGATAATCATAGCGTTTCGATAATTACTTTCACGTGCTGTTTTGGCAAGTTGCTGTGCTTCATCTTCGGCGGCAAGGCCAAACTGAATAATATTAAGCGGCGCAGGCATTACGCGAATAATATTTTTCGCTATGGTGCTGTCGTTACTTTCGCTGCTATCGTTATTATTGTTGCTATCGGTATTATCACTAGCATCGTTGGTGGTTTGATTGGGTGACTGAGATGGGCCTGATAACTCGGAGATATAGTTAAGTGCAAGCACCGGTATATCTGTCGGCATAGTTAATAGCGCAGCCACTTTATCTTTCTCTAATGGACCAACAATAAGATCGGCACCATCACGAACGGCTTGCGCATAGAGTTGTTGAATAGAATGCTGATGGGTGTCATAACTGGTTATAGTCGGTAGTTGCCAACCTTGATTCAAAGCTGTGAAGTAGGCGGTGGCTAAGCCTTCTTGAACGGCTTTACCCGCCTCGCCTAGTGGGCCACTTAATGGTAGCAAGGCAATAATTTTAGTCGGTCGAGTCGCTGCCGATTTTTTTAATGCTTCAATAGACTTAGGTAAATGGTTAGCAGCGCTGTGTGTGGGCCAGCGTTGTCGCCAGTCTTTCACTTGTTCAACTTGCTGAGCAATATCAATTTGGTTGTTATAGTGAATAACGGCTAGTTCTAGCCAAGCCGTATAAGCATCATCAACGGATTGACGGTGTTCGGCTTGCAGTTGTTCAACCGGCATTTTTAGTAAGGTTTGCCAAATCGCTTTAGCATTGGCCGATTGATTATTGTTATCCGTCAACAAGCCTTCAATAAAAATACGTTCTTGTGCACTGGCTGGATAGTATCCAAGCCCATGTAATACATCGGCACGCGCTATGCTTAAACCAATTTGATCATCGGCTTTCATTAACGGTATGGCGGTAGTTAGCTGTGCGCTGTTCAGCCAGGCGCTGGCCGTTTGATAATCCTTGTGATGCAATAATAATTGCGTAACGGCGAGCGTATAGGAGGCGAGATCATCACTACGGTATTGCTGAGGGTCAATAAGCTCAAGCAAATTGTCGGCAATATCCCACCGTTGCTCTTTAACGGCGGCTGTTAATGCCATGAGTATAATTTTAGGTGCATTGCGTAAGTCGCGGTGACGATTACGCTCTAGAATCTCGTCTAAGGTTAACTT
>JABIQF010000205.1 GCA_018668095.1 Cellvibrionales bacterium | reverse complement strand
GGTTATCTCGAGATCAAACTTCGCTAGTTTGCGGCATTTTTTGGTTACTTTTTTTTGCTGTAGAAAAAAAGTGACTGGCATGTCGGGCCACCCCCGACGACCTTGAACTTAAAACTCAAATAAAAGAAGTAAAGCTTCAGAACATCCCATTGCCACTAAAACTTTAGACTTTAGACTGAAAATTTTGACGAGCTCAGATATTCCCCAGTATTATCTATCCAGCGTACCGACATCCAATACCGGCGCAGCATCAATATGTTGCGCATCCATCATTTGAGCAATTCGGCTAAGTGACGAAATCATCATCAGCTGCTCCCATTCTTGCAAGTCATTAAACTGCTGAGTGAACTGATATTGCAGTGGCAGTGGGGCATCTTTTAAAATTTCCACAGCACTGTCGGTCACATCTACTTGCACTTTTCTACGATCAGACGTTGACCGTTCTCTGATGATTAATGCTTTCTTTTCTAAGCGATCCAAAATAGTTGTTACCGTTGCCTGACTCAAACTCATCTCTTTCGCTAACACACCAACGGTTTGCTGACCTTTGTTACGCAATATTTGAAGCAACAACATCTGCGGAGAAGTTAGCCCCGTATTTTTGGCTAGCTGCTTGGAATACAAATCCGTCGCTCTTATTATTCTTCGTAAAGTGACAAGCACTTCGTTAACTTTTTCCATTAGATAATTTTCTCGCTAATCAGCTGTTTGCTCGATCTTCTTTTAAACTAGATCGTAAGCCTTTAAATAAGCTGATACTAATAAAAAGTAATACCAGTGTAAATGGGATGCCAGTTGCTACTGTTCCTGCTTGTAGCGCGCTCAATGCATACTGGCCGCCACCATACAATAAAACGCCGGCAATTAAACCCTGAATAACCGCCCAGAAAATTCGCTGCGGCGCCGGCGAGTCTAGTTTGCCACCAGCAGTAATGCTGTCGATCACCAAAGAGCCTGAATCCGAGGAGGTAATAAAAAATATCAATACCAAAAGAATGCCTACAAAGGTTGTGATTTCTGCGAAGGGTAAGTTCTCTAACATTTGAAACGTGGTTAGACTCACAGAGCTAATGCCATCGGCGAGGCTGCCGATGCCGGCTTGCGCCTGAGCAATGGCGTTCATACCAAATACACTCATCCAGATAATAGTGACCAGTGTGGGGATAAATAGCACCGCCAGCATAAACTCGCGTACTGTCCGACCTCTGGAAATGCGGGCAATAAATAATCCCACAAACGGCGACCAGCTAACCCACCATGCCCAATAAAATACCGTCCAGTCGCGCATCCAATCGATATCTTCACGGCCAACGAAATTACTTAGCGGCAGTATGTTTTTTGCATAGTGCTCGGTAGTAAATGCAATCCAGCTGCCGACATCGCCGGTAGAGCCAATTAGCACCACAAAGACCAATAAAGAGGCGGCCAATAACATATTGGCGTTACTCAATATTTTTACGCCACCGTCTAAGCCTCTTATTACTGACAAGATAGTTACAAAGGTGACGAGTATGATGACCGAAATTTTCGAGTTGAGGCTGTCTTCTAACCCTAGCAGCATGGCCAAACCGGCATTGACTTGAGATGCGCCGAGCCCTAACGATGTGGCTAAGCCAAAAATAGTCGCGAGTACGGCGAATTCATCGCGGTGATGCACCATTCTTTATCGATAAAATGCCGAATAATTTTCGACATGTCGGCTTAATAAAAACCATTCTTCCTAACGTTAAAATTATAGATGCTAGACGATTTCCTGTGGCCTGTTGTTTTAGTGGGTTTAAGCAGTTTTTCGCCGAAGGTCAAGAGTTCACTTATAGCCTGAGTGATATCGCGCAATACTATAATGATTACGTGACCTTGATGGATCATTGGGATGCTGTGGTTCCTAATGATGTATTACGTGTTCGATATGAAGATGTCACCGAAAATATTGAAGCACAGGTAACGCGTATTTTAGATTACTGTGGTTTGCCATTTGAGAGCGCCTGTTTGGATTTTCATAAAACAGAGCGCGCTGTTCGTACCGCGAGTTCAGAGCAGGTTAGACAGCCTCTTTATAAAAGTGGTGTTGATCATTGGCAAAAATATGAGGAACATTTGCAGTCGCTTATTGCTGATCTTGAGCCTTCTATTAAGGCGTATCATTAAGGAAAATAAGGCGTATTGCTAGTTAGTACAATTAAGGTCATTACAATAAAAACACTTCTGCAGCACGGTGTTATCGTTAGATTATTACCTATGGTAATATTGATTAATATATATAGGCATACAAAGAAATAATAATAAAATATAAAAGTACGGAGCAATAATGGAATTCATGAGGAAAGCTCGTTTCACGTTAATGCGCTGTCTGCTATTAAATTTTGCATTGTCCTCCATTCAGGCCCAAGCCAATGAATGCGGTAATGGTGTGCTTGCCGTTGGTGAGCAATGCGATGATGG
>JABIQF010000261.1 GCA_018668095.1 Cellvibrionales bacterium | reverse complement strand
ATTTTTTAGCCGGATCAGAGAACAAATCACCAACATCACAACGCAGGCTTTTACAAATTTGATTCAAGGTTTTCAGTGTGGTGTTCTGGCCTGCATTTTCTAAACGCGTTAACGTTGCCCTTGATATACCCAATTTACGCGCAAAAGCATCTTGCGATAATTTACCGCGCCGCGCTTTTAAATTTTTAGCTAACTTCTCTGATAATGTCATTATTATAATTCGAACACATCTCTAAGTTCACATATGAACAACGACCTGATATAGTCAATTCGTGTATGAGCTTTCGCTCAAACAGAATCAACACCTTTCAGGGAGATCACTATGAAAACTACTATTTGGCTTATTGTTATTTGCCTAAGCATGTCACTTTACGCGTGTGCCAGTCAAGATCCCAGCCATCGCTGGCGCCCAACGCTCGATAGGCCCTCTTTAATTGTAAGTATGACTTACACTCAAAGACAGCTGCTCGATATTCTACTCAACCCATTATCGAATGAGCTTAACGAAAAAGACCCTATATTATTACAGCATCGCGCGCAGCTTGTTAAGCGTCGGGCGCTATTTTTAAACAGTCATTGCGATTTAATCCGTCGAAAAATCGTTAATGCCAGCGTGGATTATCCAGCCTGTCATGGGGTAACAAGGGGTAATGGCTTCTGTATTATCGATTTTCACCAATGTATAGCAAAGTGCGCCAATCATAAGAGAGACTGCCCTCCCTGCGAACAGCAAGCCATTCAATGCCTATCAAATAATGAGGATAGTTAGCTATAGTTAGCTATAGTTAGCTATAGTGGCCTAGAATCGATTCAATGACTAATGGATATATTTTGCCGGTGGCTGACATTTTTCTATTAATCCATGACTCATGATTTTAAGTATAGGTTGAGTGCTGAATTAAAGATTAAAAGCGTCTACAATATCGGCATCATCCGCCCGTGGCACAGCTGGATAGCGCGGCCCCCTCCTAAGGGGCAGGTCACAGGTTCGACTCCTGTCGGGCGGACCAAATACTCCCAGATCGCTTGTGAACTATCTTTAGTTAAAACCTTCTAAACCAACCCTCTAAGAAAAATAGAGACTGTAGTTCTGTCAGAAACGGGCTAGCTAAGTAATTTTTTATCACAGGAACATGAAAGAGAATTAGTAGGAATATTTATAACCCAACTAAATTAGAAGGAAAACGGTACCCACAGTAATCCATTCAAATCGCCTGCGAATGCCTAGATGTTTCAGCCATATGATATTGATCAAACACCTGACAAATATTACGAATTAATTGTCGCCCCACCGCGGTTAGCGTAATAGCTGTATTCGATAACACAAGCAAACCCTCTTGCTCCATACTTTTTAGATGCTCTACCTCAGCCTGAAAGTGACTCATAAAATCAACATTGTATTGTTTTTTTACCCTCGAAAAATCTAAACGCAATTGACAAGCTAACGCAGTAATAATAAATCGTCTCAACCTATCTTCTTTACTCAGCACAAGATGCCTACCAATAGGAAGCCTACCCTCGCCTAATAAACCTTGATAACGATCAAGCTCACGCACGTTCTGCCTATAACTATCACTATGCGAGCTAATGGCTGATACACCAAAAGCAATAGTCTCCGTCGATAAACTGGTCGCATAGCCTTGAAAGTTTCTTTGTAGACTTCCCTCATTCAACGCCAAGGATAATTCATCATCGGGCTTTGCATAATGATCCATACCAATACTGCAATAACCAGCATCTAACAATCGCTGCTGTATTAATTGCGCCATCAACAATTTAACGCTTGCACTGGGTAATGAATAGCGATCGATTTGTCGCTGCGAAGAAAAACGATCAGGTAAATGTGCATAGTTGTAAACAGATATACGGTCGGGTGAAAGCGCAATCACTTTATCCATGGTTTCAGTCATTGACGCGACCGATTGCAAAGGAAGACCATAAATTAAATCAAAGTTTAACGATTTAAAACCAAAATCACGAACCGCCTGCACTAACTCAATAATCGTTGCATAACTTTGCTGACGGTTAATTGCCACTTGGACGCCTTCATCAAAATCTTGAATACCCAGACTGATCCGATTAAAACCTAAACCGGCTAATAAGGATATCGTTTCTACACTCACCGTTCTTGGGTCTACTTCTATCGCATATTCACGATCTTCGTCATCCACTAAATTAAAATTAATCGCTAATGTATGCATTAATCTTAGTAATTCAGCACGGTTTAAAAAGGTGGGTGTACCGCCACCTAAATGCAATTGTTTTACTACTCTTGAGCCAGAAAAAAAGGGCGACTTTAATGCAATTTCTACATCCATACTGTCGAGGTAACGTGCACTCAGCGTTTTATCGCGCGTCACTATTTTATTACAGGCACAGTAGTAGCAAATATTGTCACAAAACGGAATATGGACATAAAGGGATAAAGGACCAATAACCGTCCTTCGCTGCCTTAGGTAATGGAGATAGTCGTCAGACGATTCACTTTCAATAAATCGATCTGCCGTTGGATAGGATGTATACCGTGGGCTAGGCATATCGTATTTTTTAATCAACTCGCGAAGATCAACATCTTCATCGGAAAGCGGATCATTAATAACTTGAGACTGGCCCGTTGTCGAAGAATCGTTTTTTAAAGAAGTTTTTTTTGAATCAATCATATTTGAATCAATCATGTCTGAATTAATATGCCTACACTCCCACACCCTGCTGCAACGGTTTTTAAGCCAATATGCCATGATGAATCCT
>JABIQF010000087.1 GCA_018668095.1 Cellvibrionales bacterium | reverse complement strand
GCACCCGTCGTGGTTAAGCTTCGCCGTTAAGCTTACGGCATTTTTGGTTACTTTTTTTGAAACTAGGGTCAGATGAAAGTTTTTGAAACCATGAAATTTGGTTAGTTCGGGTGAGGTTTTTTAAAAACGTTTTACACTACTTGAAAAAATTAACGCTTAAGTAATTTTAGTTTATCCGTTCCACTCTTCAGTATCCGCAGGCGCTGGTTGCATCTCAGCGATGTTTGGTCATTTTTTTGAAATATGTCATGTTTTTAACGATATAAACTTGCAATTTACGAGTTGCGAGAGTAAGGTTTAGAGGATGGTGGGGAGGTGTTTTATGAGTGTTGCCCAGAACGTACAAAAAAGTGTTAATGCGATGCCCGCTGGCCAAATATTCGGTTATCAGGCCTTGCCAAGCTATGTTCAATCGCCGAGCGCTGTGATTAAGGCGGTTGGTCGTCTAGTTGCGGAAAAGCGGCTAGCCCGTTTTTCTAAAGGTAAGTTTTACATACCTAGTGAAGGGTTGATGGGGCTTCGCAAGCCGTCGGATACAGAGCTTATTCGCTCAGTGCTATACAAGGAAGGTCGCTTGCGTGGCTATGTTACAGGGTTGGCTATTTACAACCAGCTTGGCCTAACGACCCAAGTACCTCGAACTATTACTGTGGCTATTAATGGCGGCCGACAAGAGAAAAATTTTGGCACAATCCGTATTAAAACGGTAATCGCCCGTATGTTGATTGAAGAGCCTGACGTAAAGCTCTTGCAATATCTTGATGTGCTAAAAAATCTAAAGAATATTCCCGATGCCAATATCAATCAATCGCTCAAAATAATGCGTCGTTATATCTCCGATTTAAAAAAACGTGAGCAGGTACAGCTTGTCTTGTTGGCTCAGAAATATTATACCCCCCAGGCCCGTGCGTTGGTTGGGCTGTTATTCTCCAGCCTTGAATTATCAGTGCCTCAAAGTTTGGCGCTTTCTTTAAATCCTACAACAACATATCAGTTAAAATTGGATCAAGATGAATGGCCGATGGCCAAGCAATGGAGTATTCGCTGATGAATCTGCATAAGGATAATGAGGCTTTTTCTGAGTTGGTGGCGGTGGCCGCAGAAACGATTGGCTTGCCAGAGATTTATGTTGAAAAAGATTACTGGATAAGTAAAGCGTTAAAGTATCTATCTGAATCAGCTTATGTCAACGATGTAGTTTTTAAGGGAGGAACATCTTTGTCCAAGGCTTATCGTTTGATAGATCGTTTTTCGGAAGATATCGATCTTGCAGTGTTTTCAGAGGGTAAAGGCGATAGCGTACGAAAAACTTTGCTTAAGCATATAGAATCTACGGTCACTCAAAACCTTGTTTACCTTAAAGGTGATATTCGTGAATCCAAAGGTTCCAAATTTCGGAAAACGGTTTATCAATATCCTCGGAGTATTCACGGCACTGACTTCGGTCAGGCATCGTCGGAGTTGCTGGTCGAGGTTAATGCGTTTACTCAGCCAGAACCCTTTGAGCCGCGAGTACTAAGAACATTGATCGCTGAAGTGCTTGCCGGTAAGGGGCAGAATGAATTGATAAATAAATTTGGGTTGGAAGATTTTACTATCAATGTGTTATCGGTAAGGCGCACGCTTGTTGAGAAAGTGCTCGGTATTATCAAAGATAGCTATCATGATGACCCCGTTGCTAAGCTTTCAAATCGTATTCGTCACCTCTATGATATTTGTCTTATTTTGCGTGAAGATGAATTTAAGCGCTTTATTTATAGCGATGATTTTTCATTATTATGTCAGCAGTGCGTAGGCGATGAAAAGGCAGGTGCTTTCGGTGGCGCGGATTATTTGGCTGCTCCATTGGTTGAGGCGCCTCTCTTTTCCCAGTTTGAACATTGGCGCGCCTCCTTGGAAATTACCTATAAAGGCACCTTCTCAGATTTGGTCTATGGCGACCTTCCCACTATGGATGAGATTGCGGATACCTTGCTATTGTTGAAAGGTAGTCTTGAGGCTGGGGATTGCTGAAGGTTTTTGAAAGTGAAGAGGCGCAGGGTGGCGTCAGTACAAAAAATCTTTATCGATAGCTAATAAATGCCTACGACCTTCTTTTTTGTAACTTGCAATTAAACTTTTACCCATAAAAAACGTTTTACACTACCTGAAAGAATTAACGCTCAAATAATTTTAGCTTTTCCGGTACACAGTTCCACACTTCAATATCCGCAGGCGTTGGTTTCATTTCTGTGATATTCGGTCATTTTTCTTCATGCTGGTGATACGGTCCAAACAAAGCATTTCAGCCTAGCTAACTAAGAATCATCTAGCACAAAATGAATATCAAACCGTTCTCGAAATAACAAAATCAGAAATTGTAATCAACTCATCTTTATAAGCCGATGGCGATATTGAAGCTAAAGCCGCTTTAGCCAGCTCTGTTTGCTCTCTTGCATGAGTTAGCGTTATCTCCAGCGCACCACTGCTCTGAGTAATGCTCACCACACTTTCTATTTGAGAAATATCTTTTTCACTTATCGCTTTTTCTAAAATCGCATGCTGCTCTTTGCTTGTATCTGAATCATCACTCGAGGTAATACGCAGTGCTTCAATTAACGGCAGTGTTAATTTACCTTCAGCTAAATCATCACCTACATTCTTACCAAGGTCTGCGCTATTGCCACTGTAATCTAAATAATCATCCACTAGCTGAAAAGCTAAGCCTAAATGTAAGCCGTATTTTCCTAAGCTATCGATATCACTTTGGCTTGCACCTGCTGTGACTGCTGATGCCTGACACGCGCCTTCAAATAATTGCGCCGTCTTATTACGGATAACATTAAAATAATCATCTTGGCTAAGCGAGAGATCACCAATGGCCATAAGCTGCTGAACTTCACCTTCAGCAATTTTGGTTGTGGTATCACTGAGTATTTGCATGACTTGCAAGCTGCCAATACCGACCATGAGCTGAAACGCTTTACTGTAAACGAAATCACCAACCAACACGCTAGAGGCATTGCCCCAGTTAGCATTGGCAGTGGGCTGCCCGCGTCGTAAGGTCGACATATCGACAACATCATCATGCAGCAGTGTAGCGGTATGCAGAAACTCAACGGCTGTGGCGAGTTGAATTTGTTTGAGATTATTGGCCTGATTAAGTGCGCCAGCAGAAAGTAGAGTAATGAGCGGACGGATACGCTTACCACCGCCGGTAACCAGGTATTGGCTAATATTTTCAACGAGGCCGACATCGGATGTCAGTTGCTTGGCAATTAAATCATTTACTGCCGAAAACTCGTCAGCAACAATATCGTAACTGGATTGCATAAAAAATCTCAAGGATGACGGCGGGTAAGAAAAATGGCATATTTTTGTTAGTGGCGCGTCTAAAAAGTAACGCCTTGCATGCTAGGGCTTGCTCTAAAAACTGTCAAGCGATGCGCGTCTTTACGGGTATTTAAACAGTCTAAAGGTAGTTTAATGGCAGCGCGGTGTGATTAATGACTTTGCGTAATACAAAGCTCGAATGTACACCCGTCACGCCTTCAATTTTCGTTAAATGCCCTAACAAAAACGCTTCATAGTGTTCCATGTCGGGTATCACCACTTTGAGCAGGTAGTCGGCCGACTGCCCGGTCACTAAGCTGCATTCAACAATTTCTGGAAAGCGTTTTATTTGCTCTTCAAAGTTTTGAAAGCGCTCGGGGGTGTGTCTGTCCATACTAATGCTGATAAGTGCGGTGAGCTTTAAGCCCAGCTTGGATTCATCTAATAAGGTGGCGTGACCGCGAATAATGCCCGCGTCTTCCAGTCGTTTAACTCTGCGTGCGCAAGGCGTGGGTGATAGCCCGATACTGTCAGCGAGCTCTAGGTTACTCATCCGATCATCATTTTGTATCTTTTCAAGTATCCGCTTATCGGTTCTATCTAAACTTAATGGCTGATCTTTCATAAGCGGTCTCTTGCCAGTCGTTATAGGTTGGCATTTATAAGTGATAGAGGTATTGGTTGATATCTGTTGTTCATTCTATATCCTTTAACTTAATTATCCAATAATTCTTATAATAGTAGGTTAATTAACTCATATTTTAGCTTTTTCTGTTTTATTTGCAGTTATTCTCTCCGGTATTACGTCTATACTCTTTTCAATCTGTTATTTTTAATTATTTTTCCGATAAAATTCTTTAACTAATTGAATTTTATCTCGTTTTTGAGGTTTGTAGCATGAGTTCATACAATTATAAGAAGTACCAGCCGCATATGCCTGTCCAATTGCCCGACCGTACTTGGCCCGATCAAGTGATTGAGGCGGCGCCTCGCTGGTGCAGTGTGGATTTACGTGATGGTAACCAAGCGTTAATTGAGCCGATGACGGTGGCGCAAAAGTTAAAGTTATTCGATTTACTGCTTAAAGTGGGTTTTAAAGAGATTGAAGTGGGTTTTCCTGCGGCATCACAAACTGATTTTGATTTTGTTCGCTGCCTGATTGATGATGGTTTAATCCCCGATGATGTGACTATCCAGGTGTTGACGCAGGCGCGTGAAGATTTGATTAGCCGTTCTTATGAATCTTTAAAGGGCGCTAAGCGAGCGATTGTTCATGTTTATAATTCAACGTCGACAGTGCAGCGCGAAAAAGTATTTGGTTTAGATAAGGACGGCATTAAAGCGATTGCCGTTAAGGGCGCAGAATTAGTAAAGCGTTATGCCGAAGCGCAGCCAGAAACCGATTGGCATTTTCAATATTCGCCAGAAAGCTTTACCGGCACTGAAATTGATTATGCGATAGATGTATGTGATGCCGTTGTTGATGTTTGGCAGCCAACGCCTGAGCGACCGATTATTTTAAACTTGCCGGCCACTGTTGAAATGACTACGGCGAATGTTTACGCCGATCAAATTGAATATTTTTGCCGAAACATAAAAAACCGTAAAAGCGTTATAGTCAGTTTGCATACGCATAATGATCGTGGCTGTGCAGTGGCAGCGGCAGAGTTGGCGGTGCAGGGTGGCGCTGATCGTGTTGAAGGTACTTTACTCGGCAATGGCGAGCGCACAGGTAATATGGATATTGTCACTATGGGTATGAATCTTTATAGCCGTGGTGTTGATCCACAATTAGATTTTTCTAATATCGATGAAATTATTCAGGTTGTTAAAGCTTGCACCAATTTACCGGTCCACCCACGCCATCCTTACGCGGGCGAGCTTGTTTTTACGGCGTTTTCTGGCAGTCATCAAGATGCGATTAAAAAATGTTTGGCGGTACAGTCAAATGACGAACCTTGGGATGTCGCTTATTTGCCGATCGATCCCTCAGATTTAGGTCGCTCTTATCAAGAAGTGATTCGTATTAATAGTCAGTCGGGCAAGGGCGGCATTGCTTATGTGTTAGAGCAGATGCACGGTTTACAATTACCGCGTTGGTTGCAAATAGATTTTAGTACCGTTGTGCAACAACATGCTGAAAGTACAGAAGCAGAAGTGTCACCCGATGTGATTTGGGAGTTGTTCCAGCAGTATTATTTAAATCAGCAAACGCCCTATAGCTTAGATGCCTTTCAAATTAGTCACAGTGATAATCGAGATTGTTTAAGTGCGACGTTAAAGCATGAGAATAAAGAAGTATCGGTATCTGCAGAGGGTGCAGGCGTTGTTGAATCTTTTGTGACGGCGTTATCAGAGCTGGTGAATGAAGAATTAGTATTGGTAGATTATTCTGAGCATGCGGTAACGAGTAGCGCGAATTCAGAAGCGGCTTGTTATGTTCAAATGAATATTAAGGGTCAGCGTTTTAGCGGTGTTGGTTTGAGTCGCGATATTGTCGATGCTTCTTTGCAAGCCATTTTATGTGCCGTGAATAACTATTTGCGCGGCGGCTAGTTTAGTGAATCGGTTTTCTGAATAGGCTTTTCTATAAGAGCCGGCCTTAATATGTCGCTTAGGAGTGAGTATCTCTTTTTAGAAGCGATACTCTTTTCAATGACCAATATGAGCTTCCTAGCGTCAGTGAGAGATGGCTAAGGGTCTTGCTAGTCTATTCAGGATAGCTAGGTATTTATTAGCCGGCTTATTAGTCGGCTTATTAGTCGATAATGTCGCTTCAAAGGGTAGAAAAACCACCGATATAGCTTGCGCGAACCCCATTGGATTCACTACCATGTGCGCTGAATGAATAGCCCTAGTGAAGCAGTAATGATCCATCCAATCCTTATTTCTTTTGTTGAGATAAATACATGAATCGCGATCGTCGAGCAGCGTATTTACAAGCGATGGGCATTGAGTCATGGCTACCTATTAAAGCGCTGCCAAGCGCTGAGCTAGGCCACTGGGTTGCCGATTCAGCGGTGTTTAACCCCTCAGCAGCCGCTAATACCGCATTGAGTCGATCGACTACTGGTTCAGCCAATACACCAAGTGATGCCCCTATAAGCGTTACCGCTCAAAATGTGATTAACCGCAGCTTAGCGCTGGCTGAAGAGTTAAACATGGGCGCATCGGTTAATACGCCGGTCAGCACACAGCCAAAAGCGGTTCCTACAGCTGATGCCTCGAACTCTGCTGCAATACCCGTATCAGCCACTTCTGCTTCAACCGGTGATCAATCGTTAGATGTATTCACTTTGTCGGCAACTGTTTGTGGCGATATATTGATAATTGATGACATCACTCAAATGAATTTTGCCAGTAGTGCCTATCAGCATTGGTTAAATGCCATATTGTTATCTTTGGGCCAAAAACCGTTACCCGAAACAGGCAGCGTGCAAGATCGTTTTGATTGGCCATTGCCAGATAGTGGTTTATTTGATGCGAGTCAAAAAGCAGCTAAAGAAATTTTTTCGGCTTGGCTACAGCGTAAGTTACAAGAAAACAATGCGCATTGGGTATTGCTAATGGGTAAAGCGGCCGTCGCTATGCAGTTCGATGAAGGTATTGAAAGTAGTGAAGGTGATGTAAGTAAGAAAAACGAATTAGGTCATGTCGTGCCATTACAAAACCGCCAGGGCGTTCAAGTACTGTCGACGTATGGCAGTGGTGATTTATGGCGTCAGCCTTTATTGAAGCGCGAATTCTGGCAGCATATCCAACCGCTTCGTGCAGCTGTTAGCGCCGACGCTTAATTATTCCTTTGAATATGTCGGCGAATATAGCAACGAATATACGCGCATGTACCTTAGCTGATATTGAGTCCATTAGTGATTGGCTTGATACCACGGCGAATAATCCTTGGTCTGTAAAGGCGATTACTGAGGTACTTGAAAAGCCACATTATCATGTTCTTGTGAGTCATTCAGAATCAGCTGTGAGTGGTTTATGTTTGTTTACCTTAGTCGCCGATGAATGCAATTTACTTTATATCGCGGTGGATTCTCAATATCGACAACAGGGAATTGGCAGGCAGTTACTGAATGCGTTAATCACGCAAAGTAGGCAGCACAATATAAGCCGCGTTTTTTTGGAAGTGCGTGAAAGTAATCAAGCCGCCATTGCATTATATACAGCGGCAGGCTTTGTTAATAATGGTAGGCGGAAGGATTATTATCCTGCCATCAAAGCTGTGTTAGTGAGTCAGATAGGCAGTCATATAGACGGTCAGTTAGGCAGTCAATTAGACAGCCAGTTAGGCCGTCAATTAGACAATGAAAACAGTCAACGTGAAACAGCTTTGCTGTTTGATTTATCCCTTATTGAAGCAAATAAAGAAGCGAATTAAATTATGTCAATGGTACAAACTGAATGGTGGTGTCTTGAACTTCCCGATGAGTGGTCGGCTGAAATGGAAGATGACTGCGTCACTATATCGGATTGCGATGGCGTGAGTGAAATCGATATTACTGTTGTGAGAAAAGAGGGCGGTGATGTTGATGAAAGTGATTTAAAACAATTCGCCGAAGATTTAATTGCCGATGGCCTGCAAGGTGAAGCTGTTAATGCCGGACTCGCATCAGGTTTGTTATTTACTTATGACGATGAAGACGGTGCATGGCGAGAATGGTATTTAGGTTGTCATTCATTGTTAATTTATATTACTTATAATACTGAAGCCGAACATAAAGGTCTGGATGATGCGATGGTGGACGACATTATTTCAACGTTAGTCGTGTTGGAAGAGGGCGATTTAGATAGTGAATGAGATAGCGAATAAGCTATTTTTTAATAATAAAAAATTTAATAGAACCTATGCATAAAATCTTTTTTTCATTAGCAATCCTAAAAAGCATTCTATTGTTGATGACAGTAGTGCTTTTGGCTGCTTGCGTATCGAATAATAATACGACAGCTGCAAAGGGCAAGATGATTGAAGGTGGTGCGTTGCCGTCAAGACTCATTATAGGTTCTGCCTGTCAAGAATCGTTAGACACTGCTCGACAATGGATTGAATCTCAATCGCTGGAAACGGCAGAAAGTGTGTTGGTAGCTGCCTTTAATTCGCAATGTGACAGTGGTTATGAAAAATCACAGTTGCAGCGTTTAATGGCTTATGTGATGTCAGCACAAAAAAAATATTCTGCGGCTATTGATGCTTACCAATATGTTGTTGACTCTCAATATTTGGATTTATTAACGCGCAGTGAAGCGGTATATACCTTAGCGCAAATACGCTTTTTAACAGACGATTATAAAAAAGTTATTGATGGTATTACTAAAGGCATGGCCGATGAAATGCTACTCAATACTGAAGCAGAGTTGTTGTTGGCAAGAAGTTATTATCGTTTGAGTCGCTATGATGATGGCTTAGCTATTATGGAAAAAGTTGTTGCTCAGCAAGAGCAGCGTGGTGCTAAGGTTAAAGAGTCATGGCTGGGATTGCTCTGGTCGCTTTATTATGAAAATCAAGATTATCAGCAAGCCATGTCAGTGAGCGGAAAGTTAATGGCTCATTATCCCAAAGATCTGTACCGACAGAAAAGATCACATATTTGTGATGTGGCTAATATGCCTCAACTGTGTGAATTAAAATAATGGCGTGTTATCGCTTCGTTATTTAAAGAGCCAGCGATCTTTTTTTGCCACTATTTAACTATGCACTCACTACACACTTCACTACAGACTCACTTCAACACATTAAGAAATAGTACCCGTTACTCGCACTCGTTTCGATATTTTTTCTTGATCAGCCAGCTTTGCTTCTTGCTTACGTTTAATGCCAGCATCAATACTGTTTTTGGCAGCGATAATTAAACCGGTAAGAATAAACGCGCCAGGCGGCAAAATAGCTAATAAGAATTGTGGGTAGTTATTAAAAACCGTTATTTCCCAATTCTGCGCCATTGAGCCAAAGAGTAAATCCATATTGGCAAACAGTGAGCCTGTGCCAATCAATTCTCTTGCAGCGCCAAGTAAGTACAACACAGCCGCAAAACCTAAGCCCATCATTAAGCCATCATAAGCAGAGGCTGCAACAGAGTTCTTACAGGCAAAGCCATCAGCTCGGCCAAGTATGACGCAGTTAGTGGTTATAAGCGGTAAAAAGATGCCCAGAATTTCATACAGCTCATAGGTGTAAGCCTGCATTAATAATTCTGTGCAAGTTACGGCAGCAGCAATAATCATGACAAAAGTGGGTAGTCGAATAGCATCGGGCGTGACGTTTTTAATAATCGATACACAGGTATTTGAAGCGACTAAAACAAAAATAGTCGCTAAACCTAGGCCAATTGAATTCACTACCGAGTTAGTCACACCCAAGAGCGGACACAGGCCCAATAATTGGACGAGCGCGGGATTATTTTTCCATAAACCATTAATGGTGATGTCAGAATAGTTCGCCATGTTGCCGTTCTCTAATGTGTTACTGTTTTAAATTGATTGATCTTGTTCTATTAATTTACACGTGCATCAAAGCGTTGCAATAAGCTATCGACATTTTGATGGTGATAACGCAAGGCATTGGCTATTGAGAGCGTGAGGGCGCGCGGTGTAATAGTCGCACCGGTAAAGCCATCAAAAATGCCGCCATCTTTTTTAACGGTCCAGCCTTCAATATCAGGATCACCTAGTCGACGATCATTAAAATCTAAAATCCAATCTGATTTACGTAAATCTATTTTGTCGCCTAGTCCCGGTGTTTCTTTATGACTTATAACCCGCACACCGGCAATGGAGGCATCGTCGATATTGATACCAATAATAAAATCAATATCGCCACTGTAGCCATCGCGAGTAGTGACTGGGTAGATTAACGTTAGCGGCTGTTGGGCGCCTTGCTGGTCTTTGCGCGCTAAAAACAATGTCTGACTTTTTCTATGCCCTAAGGCTTCGGCTTCAAAAGGAATATTATCGTCAAGCAAGTCATTATCATGTTGGTTTTTAGGGACAATTTGATAAAGCGCCTTGAGCTGGGCTTGACGCTGCTGTTCAATAATATTCTCTTCGGTGCCTAAATAAGTGCCTGCAATAATCGCGGTGCAAATAAAGGCAAAGAAACCCAGTATCGCGCTATTGCTTGATATGGATGAAAGCAATGACGCAGTCTTTTTTGCATCATCGGGTTTGTTGTCATTGGGCTTGTCATCATTAGGGGGAGTTTCAGTCATGACTTGCTCTTTTTGCTGTGGCCATAAGTGGTGGGTTGCGTGTAGTGATCAATTAACGGTGCAGCAAAATTCATCAGCAATACGGCAAAGGCAACAGCATCGGGATAGTTGCCCCATTTGCGAATTAAGAAAATTAAAATACCGATTCCTGCACCATAAATGATGCGGCCTTTATTGCTGACAGCCGAAGAAACAGGGTCAGTCACTATAAAGAAGGCGCCAAATATAGCGGCACCGGTTAATAGCTGAAAGGGCGGTGAGCCGCTGCTAGCTGAGGAGCCACCATCATAAAAAAGGGCGGACATAAGTGCGAGCGCCAGCAACATTGATATAGGTGCATGCCAAGTAAAAATTTTACGGTAGAGTAAATATAGACCGCCCACTAAGAATCCAAGGCTTACCCATTCCCATCCTGTACCGCCCCATTGACCAAACTGCGAGTATTGCTGTTTGAGATCATCAATCATCAGTGCATTATTTTGACGTAATAAATCTAACGGTGTAGCCATGGTAAAGCCGTCAACCGAAGGAAACTGCATAAACCCTAATGCGATTAATAAGCTATCCCATAAGTTAGGTACCGATACGGATGCAGGTAATAACTCAATAGGCGCCGCCCATACGGTCATTTGTATTGGAAATGAAATTAGCAGAACTACATAACCAACCATCGCTGGGTTAAATGGGTTATAGCCAAGGCCGCCGTAAAGTTGTTTCGCCACAATAATAGAGAAGAACATGCCGGTTAACAAAATCCACCATGCGGAGTAAGGCGGCAAGGCAATACCTAACAGAACGGCTGTGACCAATGCGCTGTAGTCTTTCAGATAAAAGGCAATAGGGCGTTTGCGAGCGGCTAGTGCCAATGCTTCTAGTGCTAAACCAAAAATACTGGCTAACAGAATATTGATAAGCGTGCCCCAGCCAAATGCAACGGTGAGTGCCAGCACGCCCGGTAGGGTAGCAAGCAAGACCAGTTTCATAACGTCGCTAGTGCTCTGCTTATTGTGAGCATGCGGTGATGTAATGCGCATTAACGCCATAAGCGTTTATTCCTGTGCTGAGCTCTGTGCTCTAAAATCGATTAAGGCTTGTTGGGCTGAGGCAAGTTTGGCTTCAGCTTTTTCTGCCGCTTGTTTGAAAATGGCTAGGTTTTCATCATTGTTGGCTTCGGCATCAACAACACGTGTTTGGCTTTTGCTGACACGCTGTTTTGCACTGTCTATTGCACGAATTAATTTATTTTCTGGGTTGGCTGCATCTTCGGCAAGTTGCGCCGCGCGTTTAGCAACAGCACGCGCAATAGGATCATCACTTTCTGTAGCGATAATATTTGCTTGGTTTTCTGATTCTTTTGCTGCTGGAGATTCCTGAACGCCTTTGGCTTTCTTAGCCTTAACGCGTTCAACTGCGGCTTCTACCGCTGCATTTTTTACGTCTTCTTTACCGCGTTGCTCAGCAGCAAGTTTGGCTGCCGCTTGACGCGCTTTACGGGCTGCAATTTTTTCATCTTCTAAACGTTGAAGTCGTTCTTGTCGGGCGTCAAAGCGCTCTTTGGCCAATTCGGCATTCTGATGGTCAACTTTACGCTGTCTAATATCGACCTTTGAGGCGCGATAGTATTGCACTAAAGGTATATTGCTTGGGCAAACGTAAGAGCATGCGCCACATTCAATACAGTCGGCAATATTATGTTCTTCTAATTTGTCTAACTCTTTGCCTTGTGCGAACCAATATAATTGCTGAGGCAGCAGCGATGCTGGACAGGCTTCTGCACACATGCCGCATCGAATACAGGCTTGCGCAGGCGGAGGTGTAGGCAGCTCTTCTTCGGTAGGGGCCAGAATACAGTTAGTCGTTTTAACAATAGGTACAGCGGTATTGGCGAGTGCAAAGCCCATCATCGGGCCGCCCATAATTAAACGAGCGCTTTGATTTTTTTGGTAGTCTGATTGCGCTAATAAAAACTCAACCGGCGTACCTAATAACACATGATAGTTACAAGGTTGGTTAACCGCATCACCAGTTACCGTAGTAATACGTGAAATTAACGGTTCATCAAGACACACGGCATTGTGAATAGCGACGGCTGTACCAATGTTCTGGCAGACAATACCTAACTGTGCAGGTAAGCCGCCAGACGGGACTTCTTTGCCAGTTAAGATTTGGATTAATTGTTTTTCACCGCCCGATGGATACTTAGTGGGAAAGGTGATGACTTCGGCTTCGGTGGCAAGACCTGTGAGTGCAGCGAAATCATGTTGCGCTAATGCTGCAGAGATACCGTCAACTACATCGAGTTTGTTATCTTCAATGCCAAAGAGAATTTTAGTGGGCTTAATAATTTTAGCCAGAATGGCAACGCCATTTGCAATTTCGTCGGCATACTCGCGCATAAGTGAATGATCAGAGGTGATGTAAGGCTCGCACTCCGTCGCATTCAATATCAGTGTGTCTATAGCGATGTCATCTCGAGTATTCAGCTTAATGCTAGTGGGGAAGCCTGCGCCACCCATACCAGAAATACCTGCATGACTAATTATCTTAATCAGCGTGTTTTTATCGAGCTGAGTGTAATCGGTAATAGGATTTCTTGTTCGCCATTCATCATTACCGTTAGCTTCAATAACAATACAGTTATCTTCTAAGCCTGAGGCATGCGGAATAGTCCGTTGCTCTATCGCGATAACGGTACCAGAGGTTGGCGCATGCAATGGCACGCTCACGGGGCCAACGGCTTCGGCAATACATTGCCCTTTTAATACTTGATCACCCACTTGCACAATCGGTTTAGCGGGCGCGCCAATATGTTGAGATAGTGGCAGGGTTAATTGCGGCGCAATAGGCGCGGTAACAATCGCTTTAGTGAGTGATTGTGTTTTATTTTCGAGTGGGTGAATGCCACCGTGGAAATCCCAAATTTTATTCATTGTTGGCCTTTCATGCCGCATGGCCATTTTGGTTATTTGTATTGTCCGTCACAATGATATTAGCGTTATGGCTAGGATCACGATCGGGTATTTCCCATTTCCATGCGCGCGTACCTGTGGCGACTGGAATCATATCAATGCAATCAACGGGACAAGGTTCTACACATAAATCGCAGCCCGTACACTCGCTTACAATAACGGTATGCATTAATTTAGCTGCGCCTAAAATGGCATCAATGGGACAGGCTTGAATACACTTAGTGCAACCGATACATTCATCTTCGCGGATATAGGCGACTTTTTTAATATCTTCGACGCCATGCTCATCATCTAAAGCGATAGGCTCTACATCGAGTAAATTAGCGAGCTCATGAATACCGGCTTCGCCGCCCGGCGGACACTTGTTAATAGCATCGCCATTAGCAATGGCTTCGGCGTAAGGTTTACAGCCAGGATAACCACATTGGCCACACTGCGTTTGCGGCAAGATAGCATTGATTTGATCAACAATAGGGTCTCCATCTACCGCGAATTTAACGGCACCAAAACCAAGGGTCGCGCCAAACACAAGGCCAAGCATGAGCAAGGCAAGCAATGCGGCAATAAACGGATGTTGAGAGATAAGTTCTATCATGACTATTCAGTTCGCCTCGTTAAACGAGACCAGCAAACCCCATAAATGCGAGTGACATTAATCCTGCGGTAACCATGCCAATGGCTGAACCTTGAAAGGGCCCGGGAATATCGGCAACGGCGAGTCTTTCGCGCATAGCTGAAAAGAGAATTAACACTAATGAAAAACCGGCTGCTGCACCGAAGCCATACAAGGCTGATTCAATAAATGAATGTTGTTTATTGATGTTTAATAAGGCAACGCCTAATACGGCACAGTTGGTAGTGATAAGCGGCAAAAATATACCCAGTACTTTATAGAGCAAGGGGCTGGTTTTATGGACGACCATTTCAGTGAACTGCACAACAACGGCGATTACCAAAATAAATGAAATGGTTTTTAAATACGTTAACCCTAGGGGTATTAATAAATAAGTGTAAGTTAGGTAGCTGCAAATAGAGGCGAGTGTTAGCACAAAGGTAGTGGCAGCCGACATACCCATGGCCGTTTCTAATTTGTTAGACACGCCCATAAACGGACACAGTCCTAAGAACTGTACCAATACAAAGTTGTTAATTAAGATTGCGCCAATTAATAAAACGGCGAATTCACTTAACATGATGCTTACCTATTTTTTACGTATGAGTTTTTAAGCTCTATTTAATACTAATAGTTGACGCTTAGATTGTTATTTAACAAGCATGTCTTATTTAACACGCATTCCGGGAATGGCACCTGCATGCGGTTCTAATAAGTAAATGTCTTTTCCGCCAGGACCTGCTGCTAATACCATGCCTTCTGACATGCCAAAGCGCATTTTCCGTGGTTGAAGGTTGGCGACCATAATGGTGAGCTTACCTTCTAAATCTTCTGGGCTGTAGGCATCTTTGATGCCTGAAAAAACAGTGCGCTGTTCTTCACCTAAATCCAAAGTGAGCTTGAGTAATTTATCTGCGCCGTCAACATGTTCGGCTTTGGCAATTAAGGCAATGCGCAAATCGACTTTAGCGAAGTCATCAAATTCAATTTCTGGTGCAATCGTTTTATCGTCGCTGTCTTTTTTGGGCGCCGACGTCTTCTTTTTCTTGGCTGGCTTGCTGGCTTCTTTAGGCTTGCCGGCATCTAGCATTTTATTGACGCCATCATTTTCTATTCGGCTAAGCAGCGGTTTAAATTTATTGATGGTCGTACCACAAAGCGACTCTTCTAAATGCGTCCAATCGAGATTGGCGTTTAAAAAAGTTTCGGCCTTAACAGCAAGTTCTGGCAGTATCGGTTTAAGGTAGGTGATTAACGTGGCAAACGCGCAAATACCCTGTGTGCAAATACCTTGCAACTCAGCTTCACGACCTTCTTGTTTTGCAACTACCCAAGGTTCTTGTTCATCAATATATTGATTGATACGATCGGCTAGCGCCATAATTAAACGCGTGGCTTTAGCAAACTCTCTGCTTTCATAGGCGTTACCGATGTTTTCACTTTCGGCAATCAAATCTTGTTGCAACTCAGGGTTCGGTAATTCCGCAGCTAAGGTGTTATCAAAACGCTTGGTAATAAAGCCTGCGCAGCGGCTAGCGATATTCACTAATTTACCGACTAAATCTGAATTCACTTTTTGCACAAAATCTTCAAGGTTAAGATCGATATCATCAATGCCATTGCCGAGTTTTGAAGCAAAGAAGTAACGTAAGTATTCGGGTTGAAAATGCTCAAGGTAAGTTCGCGCCATAATAAACGTACCGCGAGATTTCGACATTTTTTCGCCATTAATCATGACAAAGCCATGGGCGTAAATAGCATTAGGTAATCTTAACTCGCAAGCATGCAACATGGCGGGCCAAAATAAGCCATGGAAGTTGATAATATCTTTGCCAATAAAGTGGTAAAGCTCAGTGCCTTGTTTTTCGGCTTGCGCACTGTCCCAGAAATCATCAAAGTTTAAATTGGCTGTGTCACAGTAGTTTTTAAAGCTAGCCATATAGCCAATAGGTGCATCTAGCCATACATAGAAAAACTTACCAGGTGCATTGGGTATTTCAAAACCAAAGTAGGGTGCATCGCGGCTAATATCCCACTCTTGCAAACCCGCTTCTAACCATTCACCTAATTTGTTGGCAACGGATGCCTGAAGATTTTCGTTAGAAAGCCACTGCGTTAAAAAGGCTTTGAACTCGGGCAATTTAAAAAAGTAATGCACCGATTGTTTGTCGATCGGTTTGGCACCAGAGATGGTTGAGAATGGATCAATAAGATCAACGGGTGCATAGGTAGCGCCGCATACTTCGCAGTTATCCCCGTATTGATCAGGGGCTTTGCATTTAGGGCAAGTGCCTTTGATATAGCGATCGGCTAAAAACAATTGTTTTTCAGGATCGAAAGCCTGGGTGATTTCTCGCTCTGCAATAAAGCCTTTGTCGTACAGCTCAGTATAAATTTTTTCAGAGTAATCTTTGTTTTCTTCGGAGTGCGTGCTGTAGTAATTGTCATGACTAATTAAGAAATCATTAAAATCACGGCTATGGTCTTTATGTACTTGGGCAATCAGCTCTTCTGAGCTAACGCCTTGCTGCTCGGCTTTAAGCATGATGGCCGTGCCATGGGTATCGTCGGCACACACATAGTGACATTCATGGCCGCGGGCTTTCTGGTAGCGAACCCAGATATCGGTTTGTATATGCTCTAGCATATGCCCCAAATGCAGTGGACCATTGGCATAGGGTAAGGCGCTAGTCACTAATATGCGGCGTTTTTTAGATTCTGGTTTAGCGAGTGCAGTCATGTTTTTTGGGGCCAATCACAGACGAAAATAAGGTCATTAATATAATCGATTAATATACCATTTTTGTGTGGTGATTAAACTGCTCTGTATTGGTCTTTGTTACATAGCTTCGCTGGCAGATGAGAGAGGAATATTGGCGGTGTTGGCTTTGATTTTAGCCGGCCCTAAGGTTTTTTCGGCTAAATCGGCAACCAATTTGGCCGTCACGCGGTAGGCGGTGAGTTTGCCGCCGTAGAGACCGATGGCACGTGGTTGTTTAGCGTCACTTTCAAATAAAATAGTATCCCTTGCCTGTCTAGAAAAGGGTCTAGTTAAATTCTGTACAGTCGACTGATCGCCAGTCGGTTCGTTGCGAGGAAGTACTCTTAAGCCAGCCCAAGCTTTGGTGTATTGCCCTTTATAATTAGGGAAATAATGAAAAAGTGTCTTTTTAAGATATTCGATTTCATCGTCGCCAGCTTCGCAATTGGCAGGGTCACCCTGAAATTGTTTCTCTGTGGTGCCCACTAACACGCCGCCATGCCAAGGCATAATAAAGACCGCGCGTTGATCATCGGGTGATTCTACGTAAAAGATGCCTTCGCCAAGCGGTGCATCGAACTCAATATGGCTGCCTTGGACTAAATCGACGGCTGGGCCTTGCGGCGCGAAATCAATAGCCGATTGAATATGACCGACCCAAGGGCCGGCAGCATTAATAATGACTTTACAGTTAACCTTGAAGCTTTGATCTTGATGGCTAGCCGTTACGCAGACTTGCTGTTCGCTATCCATACTGGCCTTTTCAAAGGCGGTTTCTTCCATTACATCGCAACCCATTGAAACGGCTGAGCGAATAACGGCTTGGGTTAACAGGAAGTCATCGGTTTGGCCGTCCCAATATTGAAAAACATCAACTAGGCCTTGTTGTTTGATGCCTTGCTCTTGAATACAACCGAGTTGAGCCCATTCGGATTTTGGCACGCGGGTAAAGCGCGCTTGTGCTTTAAAGCCGCCTAAAGCGCTGTATAAAAATAAACCAATAGCCAGTTGCCAGCGTTTTAAGCGCTGTTTTTTGTAAACGGGCAGGTAGAATTTTCGGCTTTCGACTAACGATGGCGCTATGTTTTGTAAGGTTGAGCGTTCGGCAATGGATTTTTTAACTAATGAAAATTGGTAGGTTTCTAAATAGCGTAGGCCGCCATGAATTAATTTGCTTGAGCGTGAAGAAGTGGCCGTGCCGACATTGGATTTTTCGACTAATAATACTGAGAAGCCACGTGCTACAAGGGCTTGGGCGCAGCCAGCTCCTTGGATACCACCGCCAATAATAATGGCATCGTAGTGTGCTTTGAGCTGTTCTTTATTATTTAATACACCTTTTTCAGGCATTTTATGAGTTCCAATAAGTAGTTGTTATCGCCGTAGAGGCCTTATTAAGGCCTCTTTGTTAGACGTTTTGTCTCTTCTTTCAGTGTAGTGTCTATTTTTGATATGTTCCTGCTATCTATGGGTTATCTTAAATATATTTTGTAGGTATATTTGACCGTACTTATCGGGCTTTGTTTGGGGCTTTGTTGCTTGCCTGTTAGGCAACAACAGGGCATCATTCCTATAGTTGAATCCTTGTATATGAGCTGTTTTAAAAAGTTAGAGGTTGTTTGTAGATGAATCTTGAATATTATCCAATTAGGGGCAGAGGCGCGTTGGGCGATAAATTCCAACTAGCGAGAATTAAGGATGAGACTGGCAATATGTTTAAAGGTCAGTTTGATCAGGCAATGCATTTTAGTTCTGAAGCTGAGTTGAAGACTTACTTGGCGGGTGTTTTAAGTGTTGCTGAGGGTGAGTTGTCAATTGCGAAGATGGATTTGTAGATCTGCTTAGTGGTTGGTGAATGGCTTTTTGATTAATACCTGTATTCGATGATATGGGTATTTTTTTGAGTTTTTTTTGAGAGTTTAAGTTCAAGTTCGTCGGGGGTGGAGCGGCCGCCAGAATCTAGACTTTTAAGTTCTATTGGGTAGTGTTCTTATTATTCTGGATTTTTCTTTTTTCGTTAAATTTTTCAATCAAGACCGTCGGGGTGGCCCGACATGCCGGTCACTTTGTGAT
>JABIQF010000204.1 GCA_018668095.1 Cellvibrionales bacterium | reverse complement strand
GACGGTCTTGAACTTAAAACCCCAAAAAAGCAAAAACACTCCCCCATAAAAAAACCGATGATTTCCACCATCGGTTTTAAGTAACGATTTTACCAGTGACTAAAAAGCCTTTATTTTAAAGGCTAAACTGATATCCAATCGTCAACATATCCTGCATTTCCATCTGAATGCCATTAACATCTTGATCGATAGTTGTTTCATACTCTAAAGCCAATCGATGTCCTTTTTGAGCACCCTCAGTGCCAATAAGAGTAATACCAACCCCCAAATCGATACGCTCACCTCCAAAATTATCTGGATTTGACGTCTGCACAGGCAGATTTATTGATCCATCTCTACCGCTGATTTCATCAGCATGAGTATAAGTGAGCCTTAATGAGCCTGTTAGCCAGCGAGTAAAACGGTAGCCGCCCCAAGAAGTCACTTGAGTTTGGTCGCCTAACGAATAACCTTCGTCATTATCATCCAAACGAATAGTCATCTTAACTTGGCTGCCCCAATCCCATGAGTGGCGCGTGCCTGCATAAGTAATGCCTGGCTGGATATCATAAGTACCAGAGCCTAACTGCATTGGATAAGGAAGTCTTGGGCTAGGAGTTGTATTCATGGGCGTGAGGATTTGATCGGTATGATCAATTTTGCCTGTCGGAATACTGAGGCTTAAGTTTAAATGGATATTGGTGCTGTCATCACTTCGCAAACTATAAAGCGCACCAATTTTTGTATCGCCCATGCCAGATGTCTCAGTGGTAAATACACCAAGACGCGTGATGCCGCTCATGCCTTGAAAAGTGAGATGGTCCATCTCTTTTTCTATATAGTTAACCATTAACATTAGCGTGAGTTGATCGTTAGGGGCATACATGGCGCCCAACATATGCATATCGGTAGTCATATCGATGGGGACTACACGTAACGGTAAGCCGGATGAAACGATGGTTTCAGGAGCTACGCTGTTATCGTCTTGAAGGTTGCCTTCCATTGACATACTCATATAACGGTAAGAGAACATCCATTCGCCCTTTTTATGCATGTGGTCACCCATAACGCCAATCGGTGCGTGTGCAGCAATTGCATGGTGATCAGTATTTGCCCATAGGGGTTGGCTAAGGAGTGCATTGAAAAAGAAAAAGGCTAAAATGTTAATTGATTTTTGAGCGGTCATATTAAGTTTTCCGTAATGACATTGAAGATTGAAATTTCAGGCGCTATTTTAAACTTTGGCAGGATAATTCCTATGTGGCATATTGTCGCAGAGGCTTTTAATTGTTGGAGGTGAAAAGCTTT
This sequence comes from Cellvibrionales bacterium, assembly GCA_018668095.1. Classification (GTDB taxonomy): domain Bacteria; phylum Pseudomonadota; class Gammaproteobacteria; order Pseudomonadales; family UBA7434; genus UBA7434. Next base: position 6,856 of record JABIQF010000204.1, on the reverse strand, counting down.
ATATTCTGTAGAGAGGTCTTATGTTTGCGCATACTAAATAATCCGGCGACAATAGCCGTGTATCAACATGATTCTCAAGAGTACTTTTCTATGATCATTATTTTGGCCGACATTCATTATTATGCCCTCTGATTCTCAGAAAGCCTCGTCTATTGCTAAGCCAATAGCCAATGAAGATCTTCTCTTGATTGAGCGTTATATCGATGCTGTTTGGGTTGAGCGTGGCCTTAGCAAGCATTCGTTAGAGGCGTATTCGCGAGATTTACGTTCGGTCGCTCAATACCTTTATGGCAATGGCAAGCGATTATTAACAGCCGATTATATCGATTTAGTCGATAATTTAGCTCGCTTGGCAGCAGCTAAACAAAGTCCTCGATCACAGGCGCGTTTAGTCTCTAGCTTGCGTGGTTTTTACCGTTTTTGTTTGCGTGAGTCTTTAGTCTCGATTGACCCCGCTCTACGCCTCGAGCCACCTAAGTTGGGCCGCCCATTACCTACAACGTTAACTGAGGCGCAAGTCGATAAACTACTGGCAGCACCGGATTTATCACAGGCGGTTGAGCAGCGAGATAAAGCGATGCTGGAGCTTTTATATGCCAGTGGTCTACGTGTATCAGAATTGATTAATCTTGAAATGTCGGCCATTAACTTGCGACAAGGTGTGGTTCGCGTCTTGGGAAAGGGTGGTAAGGAGCGATTAGTTCCGTTAGGTGATCAGGCTGCGCATTACCTTCAGGATTATTATAAGGATGCCCGTGTTGCATTGCTGAAAGCAGCAAGGGTAGATCAAGCTTGTGCCACGGTATTTCCGAGTCGAAGAGGTGAGGCGATGACAAGGCAGGCGTTTTGGTATCGAATTAAGCTTTATGCTCGTCGAATTGATTTGCAAGTCCCTTTGTCACCTCATGGCTTGCGACATGCTTTTGCAACTCATTTGTTGAATCATGGCGCTGACTTACGAGTAGTGCAGATGCTCTTGGGTCATAGTGATCTCTCAACAACGCAGATCTATACGCATGTGGCGAAGCACCGTTTACAGGAGCTGCATGCGGCTCATCATCCTCGTGCATGATATCTCTTCGGTCCAATAAACTGTTACAATATTACGGATCAACTTAGGCCTTATGGGTTCTGTTGATGGCTTCTGGGAACATGCCGACCTATTCGTAATCTATTAAGCGTCTGGTCCGTGCGAACTGCTATATTTTAGCTATAATTTATTGGTTACTAACGATTTTATTATGTCTTTTGATGCTGGCGTATAAATATAGTGTTTAGCATTAAATTAATGAGGGTATTATGCGTAAGTTATTGATTGTATTGTTTTTGATGGTTTCACAGTTATCGCTTTCTGGTGTGGCAGCAGCTAAATCTGTTGACGATCAATTGTTAGAGAAATTAAAAAAAGCACGTCCTGATTTTCAGTTTGGCGAGGTCTCAAGCACACCGATTAAAGGTATTTATAAAACGAATATTGTTAACGGCCCAACAATCTATATCACCGCCGATGGCAAATACTTTTTTGCCGGTGATTTTTTTGAGGTGAGTGATAACGGCTTGGTTAACTTGGGTGAAAAAGAGATGGAGCAAGAACGTGTGGTTGCTTTATCAAAGTTAAGTTTGGCTGACATGGTGATATTTGCACCGGAAAAAACAAAAGCCTATGTTTACGTGTTTACTGATGTCGATTGCTACTACTGCCAAAAATTGCATCAAGAAATGCCAGCGCTTCATGATTTAGGTGTTGAAGTTCGTTACCTTGCTTATCCACGAGCTGGCATAGGTTCTCCCAGTTATCGTAAAATTGCTTCAGCATGGTGTGCAGACAATCCAAATGAATCACTCACAGCGCTTAAAAATGGTGAAGATATTCCTGATAATGTCTGTCAGCCGAATCCTGTCCCCGAACACTTTCGTATAGGTGGTCAGTTGGGTGTTGCTGGTACACCAGCATTAGTGACGGCCGATGGTAAATTGTTGCCAGGTTATATGCCGGCCGATAAACTGGCTGAGGCCTTAGGCTTGTAATTTAAGAGTTAGGTGAGCTTATTGAAAAGCGCAGCCCTTTAGCTGCGTTTTTGCGTTAATAAACTTATGAATTTTTCAATTAATAAATAAAGTGATGATGTTTTGAAAACTATTAATGTAGGTATATGCGGTTTAGGCACAGTGGGTGCTGGCGTTGTTAATGTTATGCAGCGCAATGTGGCAGCTATTGCTGCGCGCGCTGGTCGTGAAGTATCCATAACTCATATAGGTGCAAGACGTGATAATCCGGCTTGTGATGTTGGCTCTGCAAAAGTCAGTCGTGATATCTTTGCAGTAGTGAATGATCCTGAAGTCGATATTGTGATTGAGTTAATTGGTGGCTATGAACCTGCGTTAGAGCTTGTTATGCAGGCTATTTCTAATGGCAAGCATGTTGTAACTGCCAATAAAGCGTTAATTGCCATGCACGGTAATGAAATTTTCGCAGCTGCAGAAAAGCAAGGCGTAAGTGTTTTATTTGAAGCGGCGGTTGCTGGTGGTATACCTATTATTAAAGCCATGCGTGAAGGCTTAGCGGCTAACTCAATTGAATGGTTAGCCGGTATTATTAATGGCACAGGCAATTATATTCTCACTGAAATGCGCGATAAAGGCCGTCAGTTTGATGATGTATTGGCAGATGCTCAGCAGCTTGGTTATGCCGAGGCTGATCCAACTTTTGATGTTGAAGGCATTGATGCCGCGCATAAATTAGTAATTTTGGCTTCCTTGGCTTTTGCTATGCCACTGAACTTCGATGCTTGTTTTACCGAAGGTATTTCAGCTATTGCACCGCAAGATGTTGTTTTTGCCGGTGAGCTAGGCTATCGAATTAAGCATCTGGGTATTGCTCGAAAAACGGATCAGGGTGTTGAGATGCGTGTGCATCCGACATTAATACCGCAGCGTCGTTTAATTGCCAATGTTGATGGTGTTATGAATGCCGTTTTAGTTAAGGGTGATGCCGTAGGGCCAACATTATATTATGGTCCAGGTGCGGGCGCAGAACCGACAGCATCCTCTGTGATTGCAGACGTTGTTGATGTGGTGCGAACCATTGATGCGGAGCCTTCGAATCGTGTTCCTGCATTAGGCGTGGCTCAGGAATCACTTTCTGCACTGCCGATATTATCGATGAGTGATATCAATACCGCTTATTATTTGCGTATCAACGTGAATGATCAGCCGGGTGTGCTATCGCATATTACACAAATTTTGAGTGATTCTGGCATCAGTATTGAGGCCGTATTACAAAAAGAAGCTGTGCAGCAAGAAACTAATGTAAAAGCATCTTCGCGACAGATTCCCATTGTGTTAATTACGGATCGTACGTTAGAGTCACAGTTTATGGCGGCAGTTGAAAGTATTGAAGCCTTGGATGCAGTGCAAGACAGTATTCATTTTATACGTGTTGAGAGCTTGGGCTAGCAGCACGGCCAATCGAATTTATTTTAATCAACAATGATTAGAGAGCGACAGTGAAATATATTAGTACGCGAGGCAATGCGCCGGAATTAAATTTTGAGCAAGTATTGCTAACAGGTTTAGCCACTGATGGTGGTTTGTATGTGCCTGCAAGTTTGCCTGAGTTTTCTGCTGATCAAATAAGTGGTTGGGCAGGCTTGGCTTATCATGAATTGGCATTTGAAATTGTTTCGCCCTTTGTTGGCGATTGTATTCCAGAAGATGATCTGCGCGCTATTTTGGCAGAGACATATAAAGATTTTGCACATCCAGCCATTGCGCCCTTAATACAGTTAGATCGCAATGAATGGATTCTAGAGTTGTTCCAAGGGCCAACCTTGGCGTTTAAAGATTTTGCCTTACAGTTGCTCGGTCGCTTGCTCGATTATTTTTTGAAAAAGCGTAATCAGCGTGTCGTGATTATGGGAGCGACTTCGGGTGATACAGGGTCAGCCGCTATTGAAGGTTGTCGTCGTTGCGATAATATCGATATCTTTATTTTGCACCCTAACAATCGTGTATCTGAAGTGCAGCGTCGCCAAATGACGACAGTGTTAGAAGATAATGTTTACAATATTGCGATAGAGGGCAATTTTGATGATTGCCAAGATATTGTCAAAGCCAGCTTTCGTGATCAATCCTTTTTACCTGAAGGGATGCAATTAGTTGCAGTTAATTCGATTAACTGGGCGCGCATTATGGCGCAGATTGTTTATTATTTTTATGCAGGTTTATCATTAGGTTCTCCGGCTAAAGAAATGGCTTTTTCTGTGCCTACCGGTAACTTCGGTGATATTTTTGCGGGTTATTTAGCTAAGAAAATGGGCTTACCTATTAGTCAGCTGGTGATTGCCACCAATAAAAATAATGTATTACACCGCGTAATGACCGATTCGGTTTACTCGCGCACAGCACTGCATCAAACTTTATCGCCGAGTATGGATATTAGTGTTTCCAGTAACTTTGAACGTCTGTTATTTGATTTATATAATCGTGATGGTGATTGTATTCGTAATATGATGGAAGTATTTAATAGCGAAGCTATCGAACTTAATGATGATGCCATGGCTTCAGCGCGCGAATTATTCTCAAGCGCATCGATCGATGATACAGCGACCTGTGACATTATTTCAAAAACCTTTAATGATATTGGCTACATGCTCGACCCGCATTCAGCAACCGGTGTAGGTGCAGGAAGATTGTGTAATAGAAATCCAGAGCAGCCAATGGTTGTTTTAGCCACTGCGCATCCAGCCAAGTTCCCTGACGCTATTGAGCAATCCAACATTGGCGTACAAGCAACAATACCTCCCCACTTAGGTGATTTATTCGAGCGGGAAGAAAGGTTTACGGTGTTGCCTTGTGATAGAGCCGTGGTTAATACGTTTATGTTTGATCAGCTGTAGTTGTAATGGCTGCTTTGATTCAGCGTCACGTCGCATCTAACCTCGCTGACGCTAATTTTCCGCCAGATCTCTCTCCCATGTTGAGCCGTGTGTTTATGGCTCGTGGCGCACGCTGCAGTGACGACATTGATTTGTCGATGTCATCACTGCTGTCTCCCTCTCTACTTATGGGTATTGATGGTGCTGCCGATTTAATTATTGCAGCAATGGAGAGCAACTCTAGAATATTAATTGTTGGCGATTTTGATGCAGACGGTGCAACCAGCTGCGCCTTAGCTATTCGGGCTTTTGAAGCGATGGGACACAGTGATGTTCGGTTTATTGTGCCTAATCGTTTTGAGTACGGTTATGGTCTAACGCCAGAGATTGTTGACCTAGCTAAACCGCAAAATCCCTCGCTTATCATTACCGTTGATAATGGTATCTCAAGTATTGATGGTGTTGCCGCAGCGAGAGCGGCAGGTATCGATGTTTTAGTAACGGACCATCATTTACCCGGGCATCAATTGCCCGATGCCAATGTTATTGTTAACCCTAACCAGCATGGCTGTGAGTTTCCGAGTAAAGCTCTTGCTGGTGTAGGTGTTATTTTTTATGTGATGTCAGCGGTGCGTGCGGGACTTCGAAAAAAGCAATGGTTTAATGATCAGCGTAAAGAGCCGAACATGGCAGACTTTCTCGATTTAGTCGCCTTGGGAACTGTTGCCGATGTAGTGCCGTTAGATAAAAATAATCGCATTTTAGTTGAGCAAGGTTTGCGTAGAATTCGTGTCGGTAAATGCAGCGCAGGTATTCGCGCGTTAATTGAAGTGTCAGGTCGCAGTGCAGCTAAGTTAATTGCTTCTGATATGGGATTTGCTTTAGGTCCGCGCTTAAATGCCGCTGGCCGTTTAGACGATATTTCTATTGGCATAGCTTGTTTATTAACAAACGATGTCGCTATGGCAAAGGATATAGCCACCGAACTTGATTCAATGAATCAGGATAGACGACAAATAGAGCAGGGTATGCAAGTGCAGGCTGAAACCGCGCTAGCACGTCTAGAGCAAGATAAAAGCACCGAGTTGCCCATTGGTATGTGTCTGTTTAATGATGAATGGCATCAAGGTGTTGTGGGTATTTTAGCTTCGCGCATAAAAGATCTTCATCAGCGTCCGGTTATTTGTTTTGCATTAGCGAATGACAGCGAAGACTGCAGTGAATTAAAAGGTTCGGCAAGATCGATTAAGGGGTTTCATATTCGTGATGCCTTAGATGCAGTGGCCGCTCATAATCCCGGTTTAATTGACAAATTTGGTGGTCATGCAATGGCCGCCGGTTTAAGTCTTAAAAAAGATAAGTTTGCTGATTTTGCAAAAGCCTTTGATAAAGAAGCCAGTCGCTTACTAACGGAAGATGACCTTCAGTCATGCGTAATGAGTGATGGTGCATTAGCCCCCGATGAAATTAGTATTGATAATGCCACACTCATTCATTATGCGACGCCTTGGGGGCAGCTGTTTCCTGAGCCTATTTTTGATAATGAATTTCTATTAGTTCAACAGCGAATTGTTGGCAGTAAGCATTTAAAACTGGTTTTAGGTATGGATGACGGTAGCGGTCAAATTGTCGATGCGATTGCTTTTAATATTGATATTAAAGCGTGGCCAGATGAATCAGTTAAAAAGGTTAGGGCGGCTTATCGATTAGATGTGAATCGCTTTCGTGGTCAAGAAACGGTGCAATTAATTATTGAGCATTTAGAAAAAGTGAATTAGTTTTTAAAAGCCCCCATCAAGTCAATCCTTTCACCTCTCCAGTTATTAAGATAAGCGGAAAATACATTAACCATGAAAACAATCACAGCCGGTTTATATGAGCATTATAAAGGTCCACAATATCAAGTGATGGAAGTTGCTCAGCATAGTGAGACATTAGAATATTTGGTGGTTTACAGGGCGCTTTACGGTGAGTTTGGT
>JABIQF010000151.1 GCA_018668095.1 Cellvibrionales bacterium | reverse complement strand
TCTATACAGGGGTGCTGCTTTCTTCATTATTTTTTTCACTATCACCGGCTGAGCTTTGCTGCCCCTTGGCCCCTGGAGAAGCCCAGCAAGGCTCAACCGGCGTTAGTAAACTTTTTAACCTTTTATCTTTTAATCAGATTTACCGAACTAGTGGCAAATCAACTTTCTAAATCAAACTAATCCAGCACATTTCTAGGGGCTTAACTTTTCGTTTTAAACCAAATCAACTGGCGGCCATCTTAGGCATCAAAATAACGTTTGTCAAATATTATTTTAATAAATAACCAGTTAAAAATTTTACCACCTAATAATGCATATAGCAATAGATGAGGCGCATATTTATCATATGCACCTGATTTATAACGCAAAAATACTTTCGCGCAGACACCAAATCGACTTACTTAATCGATAATTTAAAAAATATAGAAATAATTAAGCAAACAGCTTTAAAAAAACAGCATGTTGATATTTTAACATACACTGTCAAGGCTTTATAGGTACTGAATATCGCAGGCCGATGCTTTTTAAAACAAGCAAGCCCGAACCAACACTATTAAGCGCAACTATCTGAAATAACTATAGTTTTTGATTATTTTTTTAATTATCGACAACCGATAAGCAGTACCTCTTAAAGTATTGAGTTATAAAATTTAATTAAGCTCTTCGCTGGATCACCGTTAAGGCGACAAGCGCAGATCCAAAAAACCATAAAGATGAAGGAACCGGAACGGCGGTAACGCTTAGGCTAAACTCCCCCGCACCATCGTCCTGAAGGGGCATTAAAGGCGTCGAATAACCAGCCTTAACATCCATCACTGACGAAGAAACCAATTGCACTACCGGCAAATCAATGTTCACAAAAAAAGAATCATCAATATCACCGCTATAAGTAGACACTCCAAGCTGATCAAATGCTGCATGCGCCCCGCTTGTAAATACAATTGCCAAGGCCAAAACACTTTTTTTCTTATTATTCATCACAAACCCTCGTTTCTTATTCTTCAGTGAGCCTTCACTTCCTTTGCCAATAATCAAAATTGATATTGCAAATAAATGAGCAAAGCCCCCTTACAACAAAACCACAGTATGTAATGTAAGCCGAACGAATATCACACTGCCGTCCGTGCGAGCACGAATAACAGAAGAGATCGATAAATATATCTAGGTAGATTTTATACAGCAGGACGTCTAACCAAAAAATGGTTAAAACGCTACGTGGACAAGGTCTACCAGGACGACCCACATACAATTTAAAACCTGTTATTAGCAGGTTTTTTTAATATTCAAAATTTTCTAAGTGACTAACCCTCTTAACATCAATAACACCATAAAGCTCAATTAGCATTTATGATTAAAAATCAACGAGCAGCCTGATAGGCATGCAGCTTTTGAAATATCGATATGAGGTATTTAGGTAGGAACACGCACACGTTTTCACCTAAGGCATAGGTGAAAAAACGGATACGGGGAGAGACCTACCAGGAAGACCCCAATATCAGTCCGCATATTGAATGCGAACCTAAAATTTTATTTTTATGTATTAACTAATTAGCTGAATGGCAATGCACCTAATGCAGCTAAGCAATTCTAAATACAAGAGAAAGAAGCCAACAAAGTTGAATTCAACCTTAATATTTGCATTATTGTCTATTTTTCAAACATAATCAATCAAAATGTGAAGTGAGTCACTAAATATTGATATAACCATATTCAAACGGTTTATTAGAAATCAAAATCAGTTTATTACACTAATCGCCTATTTCACATTTATTAATTTGTCATGTTGGCTCAGTGACCTAAAGACTGCTTAAAAGGCGGTAGGCAAGCTAACAACTGCTGCCCATAACTCTTCCTGAGTATTCGATTATCCAGCAAAGAAACTCGACCAACATCAGTTTCACTTCTTAATAGCCTACCGCAGGCCTGTAATAACTTAATAGACACTCCAGGAACGGCAATATCCCAAAATGAATTACCGCCATTCTTTTCAATCCATTCACCTAAGGCCTCATCTATGGGACTATCAGGCACAGCAAAAGGCAATTTAGCGATAACAACTTGTGTGCAGTAGTTTCCAGGAAGATCTAAACCTTCAGCAAAACTTGCCAACCCTAGCAGGATACTTGGAATACCCTCATCAACTCTCTCCTTATGTTTATTGATGAGCGCCTGCTTTGACCTGTCTCCCTGGACGAGCACACGCTCCTTAAGTGTCAGATCTAGACCTTCAAATACAGCATCTAATTGTCGCCGAGATGAAAACAGTACTAAGGACCCATACTTTTCTGAAACCAATTGCGGAAGTATCTCAATAATCTCTTGGGTGTGCTCTTCAGCTCGAGTAGGATCACTTTTCATTAATGGAACATGGAAAACAGAATCGGCAAAATTGAGCTCACCAAGGATTTTATGAGCTTGATCAAGATCACCGGTACCTATCTGTTCAATAAAATGCTCAAACCTTCCCAAAGCCGCCAAAGTTGCAGAGGTTAGAATAGAGGCAAAACAGCGATTCCAAATAAGGTCCGTGAGCGTTTTTGCTGTCGACAATGGCGCTGCATACATTGATATCCCATCGATACCCTCTGAAGGCTGCAACTTTAGCCACCGCACAGTAGGCATGACTCCTGGAACGTCATCTCGCGCATAATCTACACACACTGAGCGAGCAGATTCACACATAATAGAAAGCTCACCTAGCGCCGCATAAAGCGACTCCCTAGCCACTTGATCCTGACTCTGAGTCTCGGTAAAAGAAGCCAGCGTCAAATCCGATATTTTTTGAAGACAATTGCACTTAAGCACATAACAATCTGACAACTCTTGAAAAACAGGCTGTAATTCATCGGGAACTACACCACCCTGAAAGCGTAACTCATCTGAACTGTTAGTTAACTCTGAATGATTTTGAAAAGTCATTTCCAGTAATGGCTGCAAGTTAATTAAACAAGCATCTAAAGCTTCATCAATTTGTGCTGCCGTTTTAGCTAAACGTTTAATCTCTTCTTTTTGATCTAATACTTTGATAGCGCGAGCAATGGTTTTATGCGTTGTCGTTACACGTCGACGCTCAGCAGAGAGTGACATATGACGACTCAGATGATTCTGTGACTTTGAAGGCAGATGGTGCGCCTCATCAAACACATAAATCGTTTGTTCAGGCTCGGGTAAAACATTGCCTCCACCCGTCGCTAAGTCGGCTAGAACAAAATCATGATTAGCCACCACTACATCAACATTTCTAATTTTGTCACGCGCTTTAAAAAGTGCACACTGATGGTAGCTGGGACATTTTTTACCACTACAGCTTGCTCTATCGGCTCCGACTAACGACCAATCTTCATGACTTATATTTTGCTCCCAACTGTCACGATCGCCATCCCACTCCCCAATGTCAAAAGCCTGACTTAACGACCTCACCTGAGCAACGGCTTTATCGGGCAGTCGGCGCTCTTCATCAGGAAATATCGGTAAATCTTTACCCGAACGATCAGCATCTTTAAGCCGCATAGAAGCTTTGCTAAGGCATAAATAGCGCCCTCGCCCCTTGGCAATAGCAAAAGAAAAATCAATACCACTCGTTTCTTGAAGATTAGGTAGGTCACGTAACACCAACTGCTCTTGCAGGGTGACAGTGGCTGTTGAAATAACGAGCTTTTTATCTAACGATTTAGCTAAAATTATAGCGGCTATAGAATAGGAAACTGTTTTGCCTGTCCCTGTTCCGGCCTCGACCAAACAAACGTGTTTGTTAAATTTTTCATCGCGAACACCTTCGGCATCAAACTCAACCATACCTAATGCTTTTGCGATCACCGCTATCATCGTTCGTTGTGCCCGCCGCGGCTTGTATTCATTACTACTAAGCCAATCAGAATAAGCCTTTTGAATATCTTTTTTCGTATTGTCCGAAAGTTTCATATAGGGGTATCAATAAGAAGAGTTTAAATCAGGCTTAATCTTGCCCATGAACATTGATTCGATTAACAATCGGGTTAGCATAAATATTCAAGGCGCAAACGGTATCATCATCTGGCATATCAGCAATACGTTGATGGAATTTCTCACTGTCTTCTACTGTGTATTGCGACTCTTCATCAGAGAAAAGATCTGACATAGCAAACGCTGCAGCCAGCTTATCTTTGCCGTATAACAATTCATAAGCAAGCACATTGGTAGGCTGTATTTGATAATTTCTAGTCATCGCTTTATCAATAGCAACTGCAACTGCATCGGCGTTTTCATAAGTGCCTTTTAAACACTCACCAAAATGAACATAAATATGACCTTTTGAGCCCATAATGCCCTTACCAATACTCTCCATGTCTTCATGCTCAGATTTTGTATAACTACCCGTAAGCTCTATTTTCCGCAACTCAGCCGCTTTCATAGCATCGCAGGGGTCATACTCATACGAAATACTGACCGGCACTATATTTAATTGATTAATATAATCTGAGAAAGACATATCTTTTGGCTTGGCTATCGTTAACATCTTTATAACGGCGGGTTCTGTTTTATCTAAACCATCTTTTGCACGCCCTTCACGATGAGCAATCCAAATATTCTCGCCATCGGCTTTAAGTGAATGCCAAATATAAGCAGAAAGGTTCTTTAATGACTTCAGTAATTCACGCGGACCACTCAATGAACGTTTAACAATAAAGCTTTTATTCGCCCGCATTAAATCGGATGCAAACGGCTTACTCAATAGATTATCACCAATAGCAATACGAACCGTTTTTAAGCCATTATTGTAAAGCGCATAATTAGTTACCGCAGGATCAAGCGCAATATCTCTATGATTACTTAAAAAGAGGCAAGGCTGATTTGAAACCACATTCTCAAAGCCGCGAATCGTTAGTCCATCCGTCGTTTTAGCCAGCATTTTATTTAAGTAGCCCGCGACGATATCTTGAAAGTCATCTACCGAGTGAATCACCTTGGCCTTTTTTTGTAAATTTAAACGCAACAGCGGCTTTATAAACCAAGGACACAAAGCGAACAATCGTGGAAATTTAAGCATAGCTATCAGGCTTAAGCATTCATCATTACTAATGATTCTCTGGATAGCTTGAACAGCCTCACCATCATTATAAGGGCGAATATCATCAAAATCGGTCATTTATGGTTTACACCTTTAACTGCTGTTAGACTGCATGTATTCATTATTATTCAAAAATTAAAAACCGATCGACAATACTTAATAACAATCAAATACTTTAAGAGATGAGCATTATGAGCGAATGTCACTGCGGAAAAAAGATAAGCTTTGAAGATTGTTGCGCCCCTATCATAAATAATACAACGAAAGCCTCTTCAGCTGAACAACTTATGCGCGCTCGCTATAGTGCATATGCGACAGCATCTGTCGATTTTTTGCATGACTCACTGCATCCTGACAGCCGTGAAGACTTTGATTTTGAAGCCACACAACACTGGGCTGAAAGTTCTACTTGGCACCATCTCAGTATACTCGCCTCAAAAGCGGGTCAAAAAGAGGACAAAGTCGGTAGTGTAGACTTTATCGCCGCCTATACTGACGAAGATGACGTTGAACACCGCCATTGTGAACGATCACAGTTCAAAAAAGTCGATGATGCTTGGTATTTTTGCGATGGACAAACGATTGTCCCTGAGAAAGTAGGTAGAAACGACCCTTGTAGTTGCGGCAGCGGTAAAAAATTCAAAAAATGCTGTGGCTAAATTGACCAAGCGTAAATAAAAGGAGAATAATCCCAACACCGCTTGACCTCAGCAGCAGGAATCCATATTATGCACG
>JABIQF010000202.1 GCA_018668095.1 Cellvibrionales bacterium | reverse complement strand
GCTTCGTGCTAATCGAGCAAAGCGCAATAAGCTGCAGAACAATATGCAAGCCGGCGATCAAAAGCAGTCAGCGAATGCAATATCGACTCATTCCATGTTTTCAAATAAGAAATCGAAGGCTGCGGGGAGCATGACAAACTATTCGAAGTTAATGCGTCAGACGAAAAAACAATTGCTCACCGAAAATATGTGGCAATCAGTCAACACTGCCGATTCTTTTAGTATGCGCTTGCTCGATTTTTTCTCTAATCACTTCAGTGTTTCTATGAGTACGGTGCAATTAAACGTATTGGCACCTCTGCTCGAGCGTGAGGCTATTGCACCTCATCTTTTTGGTCGCTTTGAAGATATGCTTGTTGCTGTCATTAAGCATCCTGCCATGCTTATTTATTTAGATAATACCCGTTCAATGGGACCTAATTCTAAAGTAGGATTAAAGAGAAAAAAACGAGGCTTAAATGAAAATTTAGCCCGCGAAATTTTAGAATTACATACGCTGGGCATTGATGGCGGCTATAGAATCGGTGATATTCAGACCTTGGCCAAAGCGATAAGCGGCTGGAGCGTAAGCTCTCCCAAAGAGGCTCAACAAAAAGGCTTTGTGTATAGAAAAGATTTTCATGAGCCGGGCCAAAGACGCATGTTTGGTAAAAAATATAATGAAAGGAGAGCGACGCAGCAGGGCGAGAGAATACTAAGAGACCTTGCTCGACATCCGTCGACAGCCCTGTTTGTTTCGCGCAAATTAGCGCAGTATTTTATCAGTGATAATCCCAGTGATGCGCTGGTGAATAGCATGGCAAAAAAATGGAAGACAACGAACGGTGATTTGCGGGCGGTTATTATTACTTTAGTTGAGCATGATGATAGCTGGCAAACAGAGCGCCAAAAATTTAAAACCCCACGTGAATTTATGGTGTCTTCACTGCGTGCGATTGATGCAAAACCCGATGCGCCACGGTATTTTTTTCAGGGCATTATTAATCACTTAACCGAAATGGGGCAGGCGCCATTTAAGTCAGGATCTCCCGCTGGTTACTCTACCTATGCCGAGGCTTGGACAGGCTCAGATGCTTTAATTAAACGTATCGATTGGTTAAATAAACTCAATTCAGTCACGCCAAAATTGAACGATACGGTATTGGCATTAAGCCAGCAATTGTTTGGCGACACAGCTTCAGAATCTACGCTACTGACTATTCAGCGCGCAGAAAGCGCTCGACAAGCGCGGACATTGTTGTTGATGAGTCCAGAGTTTCAACGTAGATAAGGAGTTTCAACGTAGATAAAGTGCTTCAACGCAGATAAAGAGTTTCAACGCAGATAAAGTGCTTCAACGTAGATAAAGAGTTTCAACGCAGATAAAAAGTTTCAGTGCCGAAAATAGTGTCAATAAAATTAGAGGGTATCTAATGAAACGAAGACAGTTTTTAGGTGCGGTAGGCAGTAGTTTGGTCTGCTGGCATACGCCATCAGTTATGGCCTTAACATCGAAGCGTCGACCGAAATTAGTATGGGTTATGTTGCGCGGTGCAATGGATTCATTGCATGCGGTTTTACCTGCTGCCGATCCTGCACTGATGCTGCATCGCAAAAGCTTAGTGAAAGCCATCAAAGACGAGGCCTTTCCTTTAGAGCGTGGCTTTGCTTTACATCCTTCACTATCTACCTTTGCCGAACTCTATCAACGTCAAGAATTAATTGCCGTGGTGGCGACCAGTTCAGGTGCTAATACGCGTTCGCATTTTCGAGCACAAGATGTTTTAGAGTCGGGTTATAGCCAAGCAGATACCGAGAGTGGCTGGCTTAATCGAGCGGTTGATGCTTACCAAGGACAATCGTTAGCCGTGGCGCACAGTTTACCGATTAGCTTGCGAGGTAAGCACGCGTCGCAAACTTGGTATCCTGACAGCTTTACTGAGTCTACAGAAGATCTTTACGATCGCTTGCAAGGTTTGTATGCCAATGATGAACAGTTGCTTACAAGCCTTAATAGGGGTCTTGAAACTCAAGCGCAATTAGCTGGTATGGCACCCGTTAAGCAGCATCATCAATTTGCTAACTTAGCGTTATCGTGTGGCAAGTTAATGGCGGCGCCCAACGGTCCAGATTGCAGTATGTTAGAGCTTGATGGTTGGGATACCCACCAACGGCAGGTGAGTCGCTTGAGTAAAAAGTTTTCTGAACTCGATCAAGGCCTCGCCAGTTTACGTAAAGGTCTCGGTGATCAATGGGACAATACGGTTGTTATTGTTGCTACGGAGTTTGGCCGCACGGTGGCCGAAAACGGCACCGGTGGCACTGATCATGGAACGGCGAGTGCCATGTTTTTAGCGGGTGGTGCAGTGAGTGGTGGTCATGTTTATGGTGAGTGGCCAGGCCTAAATAAAAATCAGCTTTTTGAGGGGCGTGATCTTGCGCCAACCTCTGATAATCGACAGTGGATTAGCACTGTTTTAAAGCAGCATTGGCAGTTAAGTCATAAGCAGCTCGATACTGTTTTTCCGCCGCTTGCAGCGATCAATGTCAATCTGGTTAAGACGACGTAGTTACAATTATCTAGTTACAGTTATGTAGTTAAAACCATGTACTTAAAACCATGTACTTACAACGGTGTAGCTAAGCTGCGCTGCATGCTCTATGAATCATTAAATGCAATTAGGATTTAAAATGCGATTGAAAACGACTTTTCCCAAAATAACCTTATCTATTTTACTAGGGCTTTTTAGTGCCTTTAGTTTTATTTCGTTGCACGCCATGGCGGCAGAAAAAGCTACACCTTTAAAGACTGTTGCTGCAAAAGCTGCACCGGCTAAAAAAGTAGTGCAACCCAATCCTGAATTTTTATCGGGAAGTAAGAGTTATACCTATAAAGTTATTGACGATATTAGCCTTAGGTTGCATGTGTTCGGCACGCAAACGGTATCGGAGCAGCCGAAGCCTGCGATTATCTTTTTCTTCGGTGGTGGCTTAAGAAGTGGCTCAGTGATGCAGTTTTTTTCTCAAGCTACTGCGTTAAGTGAGCAAGGGATGCTGGCTATTGTGGCCGATTATCGCGTGTTGCTTCGCCACAATACAGGTGCAGTAGAAGCGGTTGCCGATGCGCAATCAGCTATTCGATGGTTGCGAGAGCATGCCTCCGAGTTGAACCTCGATCCCAATAATATTGTAGCAGCGGGTGGTTCATCGGGTGGCTATCTTGCGGCAGCAACAGCGACAGTAGATGAATTGGATAAGCAGTCGACGTTTAGTAGCAAGCCCAATGCCATCGCTTTATTTAACCCTGCGCTTGCTGGAAAGTATCCACGAACTGGTAAGTCTTTATCGCCTTATCAATCATTAATCGACGAATCGGTCCCCACTTTTATCGTTCATGGTGATGCCGATAATATAGTGCCGTTTAGCTCGGCAGTGGCTTATTGCGATAAGGTGATTTCTTTGAAGGGCTATTGTGAATTACATCGGTATGCGGGTGCTGAGCATGGTTTCTTTAATAGGGGTCGAGATGACGGTAAAGCCTATTTAGCGACCTTATCGCAATTAGAGACGTTCTTAATTAAATTTGGTTTTATGAATTGAGTTTTAGGGGTTACGCCGAAAGCGAAAAAGTATGGCCCATAAAAAACCCGACATGCGTCGGGTTTTTTATTAAATGGCGGAGAGGCAGGGATTTGAACCCTGGGACGGGATAAACCGTCGCTGGTTTTCAAGACCAGTGCTTTCGACCACTCAGCCACCTCTCCAAAAAATCAGGCGCAAGTATACCTTGCCATTTTTATCTGGCAAGGCCTTTTTCGCCTTAAACTGCCGCTATTAAGATGTTCTTTTCGCTCTTGGATCATTCGATGCACGATTTACATCTTTAACGGGCAAATCAGCAGCGTCAGCCACTAATGGTTTGCTAACGTTAATCTCAAGTGTGCTAGTGGCAATCTTATGCTCAGCTTTCTTTGCTTTCTTAACACGAGGATCATTTCCAGCACGTTGATCGGGTTTTTCGGCCGCTTCTGCTGGGGCAGCACTTGCAGTGCTTACTTTCTCTTCAGTTGCTGCGACCACTGGTGCAGCTTCTAATGGCGCTGCTTTTATTGGTTCAGCACTAGTTGTTTCAGAAACAGGTGCGGCTTTTACTTCAGGCGTCGCTTTTACTTCAGCAGCGGCTTTCACTTCGGCAACAGCTGGCTCAGCGGCTATAACCGTTTTGCTTGCTGGCGCTTCATTCGGGGCTGTCGTTGCTTCTGTAGTGTCAACTTCTATCGGCTTTTCAGTCGGCGCTGGTGATGATTTCGCTGCCGGTTTAGCGGTTTGCTCAACTGCTTTTTCGGTTATTGGCGCTGGACTATCCGCGGCAACATTGCCATTAACATCATTGTTTGCCGCTTCTTGATTACCATTCGCTTCATTACTTGCTTCGCTACGTCTTCCGCCACGACGTCTTGGTCCACGTGATGAACGAGCGCGTTGGTTATCAGGACGCTTTCTTGGCGCATCTGTCGAATCATTGCCTTTTGCTTCACTGCTTGGCGCTACAGCATCAGTTTGCGTTTTTTCTGCAGCATTGTTGTTGTTTGTATTGTTGTTATTGCCTTCACCGCCGCGACCACGTCCGCCTCTTCGACGATTAGAGCGTGGTTTAGGGCTATCATTATTTTCGTTGTTGTCATTGGCGCTGCGACGTTCTTTGTTTTGCTCAGATGCTTTCGCCTCTTGTTGATTGCCGCGTGGCTTTCTTCCGCCTTCATCGTTATTACGATTTTGGTTATCGTTGCGATTTTTTGCGTTGCCTCGATTACCCCGTTGATCTTGACGACGTTTATTGTTGCCTCGACTATTTCTGTTTGAAGAGCGGGCAGGCTTTTGTGCGGGTTTAGGCGCTTCTTTAGCTGGGCTTCCAAATAATGCAGTTAAGATGCGTTTAAGTAAGCTAGGCTTTTTCTCTGCAGTAGCTTGGTTAGCAGCTGGCGCCGTTGCTGGGCGATCAGGTGCTTGCTGGGTCAGCTTTGATGGCTGAACGGCCGCAACCGGTTGCTCTATCGCAATTTCTCTAACATCAAGAATCGATTCTTCGACTTCTGCATCATGGGCAATATCGTAACTAACGACTTCACCGGCATCGGTGTCGTCATCACGTAAACGAACCACTTCGTAATGCGGTGTCATCAATGCTGGATTAGGGATAACCAATACTCGTAGCTTGTTGGTTTTCTCAATTTTGCGAATCGCTGAGCGTTTTTCATTAAGCAAGTAGGTGGCGACATCAACGGGCACCATTGCTCGAATTTCTGCACTGCGATCTTTTTGTGCTTCATCTTGTATCAGTCTTAGAATAACCAATGCCAGTGATTTAGTGTCACGAATAGTGCCTTGGCCATCACAGCGTGGGCAAACAGTGGCAATCGTTTCGCCTAGAGAAGGGCGTAATCGCTGACGTGACATTTCTAGTAAGCCAAAGCGTGAGATACGACCGACCTGGACGCGAGCTCGATCGGCTTCAAGCGCATCACGCATGCGGTTTTCTACAGCGCGCTGGTTGCGATTTGATGACATATCGATAAAGTCGATAACGATTAAGCCACCCATATCTCTAAGGCGTAATTGACGAGCAATTTCGTCAGCCGCTTCTAAGTTGGTTTGTAAGGCGGTTTCTTCGATATCACTGCCGCGTGTTGCACGTGCGGAGTTAATGTCGATGGCGACCATGGCTTCGGTAGGGTCAATAACGATTGAGCCACCAGAAGGGAGGTGCACTTCACGTTGAAAAGCCGTTTCAATTTGGCTTTCTACTTGATAGCGATTGAATAATGGAATTTCACCGTTGTACTGTTTAATTTTGCTCGCATAATGCGGCATGACTTTTTCAACAAACTGTGAGGCTTCTTGATAAGCGTCGGCACCGTCAATTAAGACTTCGCCAATATCGTTACGGACATAGTCGCGAATAGCGCGAACAATCACGTTGCTCTCTTGGAATAAAAGGAAAGGTGCCGGCTTAGGTTCAGCAGCAGCTTGAACGGCTTCCCAGATAGTGAGTAGATAGCTTAAATCCCACTGTAATTCTTCTGAGCTTTTACCGATGCCAGCAGTACGGACAATAACGCCCATGCCTTTAGGGATTTCAAGATTGGCCATTGCATCACGCAGTTGGTCGCGTTCTTCGCCTTCGATACGACGAGAAATGCCGCCGGCTTTAGGGTTATTTGGCATGAGAACCATATAACGACCTGCAAGGCTAACAAATGTACTTAGCGCTGCGCCTTTTCCGCCGCGCTCTTCTTTTTCAACTTGAACAATAACTTCGGTGCCTTCTTTAACGACATCTTTGATCTTCATTCGCCCTTGGCTGTTAGGCGGTGAACGATAGAAGTATTCGCGGGCGATTTCTTTTAACGGTAAGAAGCCGTGACGTTCAGCACCAAAGTCGACAAAGGCGGCTTCAAGGCTGGGTTCTACGCGGGTGATTTTACCTTTGTAAATGCTGGCTTTCTTTTGGACGCGGGTGCGGTTTTCGATATCAAGGTCATACAGTTTTTGACCGTCGACCATGGCAACCCGAAGTTCTTCAGGCTGTGTTGCATTGATTAACATGCGTTTCATAATGTTCTCTTCACTCTTGGGCAGCTATCGCGATTATTCGCGCAGTGAGCTCAATGGTCAGAAATGAATAGAAACGAGGCGAAAGCGTGAAGGTGTTGAGACGGTGAGTTAAACCAAGCGGTAGGGTAGAAGTCTAACGAAGTGCTCGTGGCTAGTGATGAGAAGTAACGGTGTAAGGGGTCAATTCACCGCTTATTAGTTACTCGCCATAGCTAGTTTTGAGCTATTTTTGGCGCTGCAGACCGAAAGTAGAGGGTTTACCTTAAAGTTTTAGGCTTTCGTTAAACCATGGCTGGGTTCGACGGCGATTGACGGCCGATAACACGAACGAAGTCATTTTCTATTTTGGTGTGCGCTCGATACTCGTCATATCCCACTTTAACTGATTAACCGGTTAACTGGGGCAGAGCGCATCGATAGCGCTTCTTCTTTGTTAGGCAGTGTCGTTGCACTGCTTTGGCTGGCGGCCCATGAGCAATCGCTATTACTAGTGATGCGTCAATGGAGTCTTTCGATACATCTAACTGCGTGTATCGATGGAGCGCCGGCTAAAACTGTTCCTCTATTGCTGGGTGATAACCCAAAGCGAGGCTGGATATAAGCGTCGCTTTGTCTGCACTGTTCATACTGGTAATTGACCTTGGTAAGGTGAATTACTCGCTCGATTCGTCATTCGACTATCGATGTGCTCGGGCAGAAGTTGCATTTGTGCTTTCTGCCGAAAGTTTTATCACTGTTAGCTACGTAATATTTAAAAAATCAATCCAAAGCTACGGTTCCGTTGCGACTTTGGCGTTAGTGTCTTTGCTCTCGCTTTATCTGTGTTAACTGGCGAGGCCCTTCAGTTATGAGTCTTGAGCCGTAATTATGCGGCTGACAACTAGGGGGCTGAAACTACGAACCCTTAAATAGCATGTTGTCGTTTAGACTTTTGGCAATGCCAGACCGAAATAGGGGTCTGCTTAGCCTTCGAAAATCTTAGCGGTAAGTATCTAGTCGCCGTCTTAGACTTTCGCCTTAAATGACTTATGTCATTTGAATATCATTTAGCAGTAGTGGATCTTCAGGCTATTGCGCGGCCAAAAAGTTCATTCTTTGGTGGCAATGCGCATAAGACCATGCTGCTAGTACTTTAGTTTAGACTACCTTCGTCTAAAACACCTTGTTTGGGTTGCTCGTTTCTTCCTAGTAAGATCACAGGAAGGCCACAGGAGTATCAAAGCAATATCAAAGGAGTATGATGATATGAATAATCGTCGTTTATTATTCGATACTTATCTTGTGTCAATCTTAAATCAATTCTTGTGTCGAGCTTAAATCAATCAAACAGGGCTTTAAAAATCTGATAAGCTCTCTGTCTGTTGGCTTTTATTAAATTAGCCAAAATAAGCAGAAGTCATCGTAACATTATCCTTTAAGTACCTCAATTGCTTTGATTTTTTAATTTATTCTTTACTCTTAGCTATGGCTAGAGTGACAGGAAGTGTGTTTTTGGTTGAAATAGTGCAGAAAAGCGTCGAACTGGTCACGATCGATCTCGATCATGCAGGGCAACGGCTTGATAATTTCTTAATGGCAAGGCTACGAAGCTTGCCTCGATCGCGACTCTATCGAATTCTTCGAAAAGGCGAGGTGCGAGTGAATAAAGGCCGTGTCGGGCCCGATTATCGACTAAGTGAAGGCGATATTGTCCGCATACCCCCAGTACACCTCACCGCTAAAAAACCTATGCCAGGTGTTTCGCCCAGTTTTGCTCGCTTGCTGACAGATGCCATCTTGTTTGAAGACGATCACCTCATAGTGATTAATAAACCGGCAGGTTTGGCTGTACATGGCGGTAGTGGTTTATCGCTTGGTCTTATTGAGGCCTTAAGACAGATTCGAGAAGATTGTCGCTTTCTTGAGCTGGTGCATCGTTTAGATCGGGATACGTCCGGTTGTTTGGTGATTGCGAAAAAGCGTTCGGCATTGGTTTCTTGCCATGCTGCATTAAGAGATAAGACGGTCGACAAAACCTATACAGCCTTGGCCGTGGGTCGATGGCCTGCCGGCTTAGATTCTGTGACAGCACCTTTAAAGAAGAACACTTTGCAGTCGGGCGAGCGAATGGTGGTTGCCGCTCCTGACGGTAAACCCTCAGAAACAGGTTTTAAGGTTTTGCAGCACTATGCTGGGTATACCTTAGTGCAGGCGATGCCGGTGACAGGCCGTACGCATCAAATTCGCGTGCATGCCAGAGTTGCTGGTTACCCATTATGCGGTGATGTGAAATACGGTGTGACAGAGGTGAATGCGGCCCTGGCTGAGCAAGGTCATAAGCGTTTATTTCTTCATGCCAGCGCGATTGATATTCCCTATGATGGTGGTCGCCTGCAAGTGCAATGCGAATTGCCGCCTGAGTGGGATGTTTTCTTGTCGACATTAGCGATTAAATCGCCACGTCGCTAATCACTGTATACGAGTATTCAATGTTATTGATTTTTGATTGGGATGGCACGCTAGCCGATAGCCGTGAACATATTGTCGCTGCCATGCAGGCAGCTATAACTACCCTTGAATTACCTACCCAAACGGATAATCGCTGTGCGCAGATGATTGGTCTGGGTTTGCAAGAAACCGCTCTACAGTTGTTTCCTCACTTTTATAATAATGGATTCGATGAGCAAGACGGACTGAATCAAAGCGGTCTTGAACAATTTTCAACGAGTTATTCCTCGCACTTTACTCATTTGAAACAGCAATATGGGCCAACGCAATTTTTTCCTGGCGCTATTGATACGTTAGAACAGCTTAAAGCGCAGGGACATTTGCTGGCTGTTGCTACGGGCAAAAGTCGACGCGGATTAGATAGGGCGCTTGCTGCCGATAATCTTATGGATTTATTTATTGCTACTCGTGCAGCCGATGAAACAGCATCAAAGCCAAACCCACTCATGCTTGAGGCTCTACTGAATGAAACTCGGATGCCTGCCGAGCAAGCTGTGATGATTGGTGATACCAGTTACGATATGCAGATGGCAGCGAATATTGATATGCAGCGTATTGCTGTGAGCTATGGTGTGCACGAAGTCTCAGTGTTGGAACAGTATGCGCCGTCACTTGTCATAGATCGCATGGAGCAGCTGTTGGAATGGCCTGCGCTAGTCTAAAATTAAGTATTGATAGTTAACTTAGCAATGAGTTGAAATAGCTCATTCGTTAAAAAGAGGATTCTATTTTGTTTGGTAAAAGTTCATCGAGTGACAGTGTTAGTCAAGAGCGTGCTAACCAAGAGGGCGCTATCGATAATTCATTGAATAAACCCGAGTGGCAGATTTTAGAAAAAGTCGCAACGGCATCGGTGATTGAGCAGCGTAAAGCACGCCGCTGGGGTATCTTCTTTAAGTTTCTGACCTTTGCCTATTTATTTATGATTGTTGCTGCGTTAATGCCAACAGATGCGAGCCTTCCATCCACTGGTGGTGATCACGTTGCCTTAGTTTCGCTTGATGGTGTTATTGCTGCCGGTGCGCCAGCTAACGCTAATACTGTGGTAGCTGGCTTGCGCAATGCCTTTGAAGCAACTGATTCAAAAGCGGTTATTTTAGCGATTAATTCGCCCGGTGGTAGTCCGGTTCAGTCGGGTTATATCAATGATGAAATTAATCGTTTAAGAGCGCTGTATCCTGAAAAGAAATTACATGCCGTTATTGCCGATTTAGGGGCTTCTGGCGGCTACTATATTGCTGTGGCAGCCGATCAAATTTATGCTGATAAAGCGAGCCTGGTTGGTTCTATTGGTGTTATCAGTGCCGGTTTTGGTTTTCAAGGTTTAATGGAAAAAATAGGCGTAGATCGTCGTGTTTATTCATCTGGCGAAAGCAAAGCTTTTCTCGATTCTTTTCAGGCTCAAAAAGAAAGTGATGTTGAATTTTGGAACTCTGTTTTAGCAGTGACCCATGCGCAATTTATTGATGTCGTTAAGCAGGGGCGTGGTGAACGTTTAATGGATGATCCAGAAATTTTCTCAGGATTAATTTGGACAGGTGAGCAAGCGCTAGCAAAAGGATTAATTGATGGCCTAGGCAGTGCAGGTTATGTTGCCCGCGAAGTGGTGGGTATCGATAATATTATTGATTACACGGTTCAACCGAATCCCTTTGAGCAATTTGCTCGCAGAATAGGTGCGAGCTTTTCTATGGGCGTTGTTAGCGCGGCTTCTCCTCAGCTGCGTTAGTCGCTTTCCATTACCGGTAGTAATATTTGTACCGATAAGCCGGCCCCTGTATTTTTAGCACTAACACTTCCTTTATGTCTTTGGATGACTCGCTGCACGATAGCGAGTCCTATTCCATAGCCACCGGTATCTCTATTCCTTGCTCTATCGACACGATAAAACGGTTGAAATATTTGTTCTAGATCATCTTTAGGCACACCCGGCCCACAGTCATTAATAGATACCTGAAAGTAAGAGCTGGACGTATGTCTAATAGCTTGGTTTTCACTTTCTGTGTTTGGGATATTCACTAAAGAGAGGTCAATAGTGATTTGGCTATTATTCGCTGTGTAATGAATCGCATTTCTAATGATGTTTTCCATTGCGCTATGGAGTTGCGCCACGGTTGCTGCCACCAATGACTCTTGGCAATCGGTGTGCAGCGATAAGTTAACGTGTTTGACTTCGGCTTCGATGGTGCAATCATCGATAATCGACTCTAACAGTTCAGTAAGGTCGATGGTGTCGCTCAGCGGCGCAGAATCATCAGGCATGGATAGTAGCTGACCAATTAATTCATTTAATCGGTTTGCTTCTTTTTCTATTCGATCAAGCTCTTTACTGTTATCTTTTTGGCGCGCTATCTCTAGTGCGATTTGAAGTCGTGCAAGCGGTGAACGCAATTCATGTGAAATATCTCGCACTAAGCGTTTCTGGTTTTCTAGACTGGTTTCAAGTGCGGTGGCCATGTCGTTAAAATCTAAACCGAGCTGTGATAGCTCATCATTTTTACTTAAGTTAAAAAGTTTTGCTCTGGCGCTTAAGTCACCGCTGGCGAGTGCGCGTGTGGCAATACTCAACTGTTTGATATTGCGTGTTAGGTATCGCGCAAGTACAAAGCAGACAAGGGCGCTAAGCACTAGGCCTAGCGTGAATTGCACACCGATATCATTAACCCAAGCTTTTGCTTTTAAAATATTGGTGCCTGGCATGTCCAGTACAAAACGAATTTGTTCGCCGGTAATGGATCGCTCTTTGCGGCCAATTCTAAGCCGTGTGACGCTGGATTGTGTTTGATAAATAGAGGTATCTAGTGCGTCTATCATCTGTTGAATGTTGTCGTTAAATAACGGCGTACTTAGGGGGCTTTTTTGTTCGTAAGCAACGTGAAAGTGAATATCATTTGCTGCTAATTGTATTTTCCATTCGTCTATTTCATCGGGTAAGCGACGCACAATAAATACTGATCGATCGACCAGTTTTAAGGGGGCGAGCCCCTGCATATCAATCGCGCTTTGCTGGCGAAGTGCATCACTGAGTATGACTGCGCCACTACCAAGAATAAGACTGGTTACCCAGAAGCCAAGAAATATTTTCCAATAAAGGCTAAACATCGATTTGATTCACTAAAAGATAGCCTGAGCCGCGTACGGTTTTGATCAGTTCTGTGTCGCCAAGATGGCTTGCAATTTTTTTTCTAACGCTACTTATATGTACGTCGATACTTCTATCGTAGCGCGTATGTTTTCGATTTAATGCTATTTCGGTGAGTTCTTCTTTGGTGACAATCTTTCCTGCATGAGTCATCAGCGCTTGTAGTGTATTAAATTCGGCGCTGGTTAATTCGAGCGTCTTATTATTAATGCTGGCGTTGCGATTACCGCTGTCCAGCGTGATGCCATGAATGCTTTGGCTCGATGTACTTTGGCTGGGTGTGCTTTGTTCGGTTCTTCTTAATACTGCGCGAAGTCGAGCAAGTAACTCTCTTGGATTGCAGGGTTTTGGAAGGTAGTCATCGGCACCGGCTTCAAGCCCAACAATGCGATCAATGTCATCGCCGCGAGCGGTTAGCATCAGTACGGGTGTCGCTGAGAAGCCTCGTAGGCGTTGAAGGATATCGAGTCCTTGCATGCCTGGCAGCATAAAGTCGAGAACAATGGCGTCATAAGGTTTATTTTGACTGTGTATTTGCTGCAAGTGTTCTACCGCTTCTAAACCGTCATGAATGAGTGAGACAGTGATACCTTCATTGCTCAAGTACTGCTCAAGTAATTGGCAAAGTTCGATGTCGTCATCAACGATAAGAATATTTTGGGACATGGCTGTGGCCGCCGCATAAAAGTAAGTTGTGATTATTCGCTTAGTATATCGCGAGTCATGCTTGCTTAGCGATAATGATTATTGCAAATCATCGTTGAGCTTTCATGGCGCTTTTATTGCGCCATCATCGTATTTTAGTCGTACCGTTGTTGGCAGCTAGGTTTGTGGTAGGGGTTAAGCGGTGGTTTGATGAGAATCACAGGGCAAAAAAAAGCCCGCTAATAAAGCGGGCTAAGAATTAATTATATGCCTGGAGAAACATAAAATTTTGGAGTCGAACAACTAACTTGGATATCAACATTTACAATGATCTAAATAAAAACGGTCTCTTAAATAAAAACAATCTCTAGAATAAAAACAATCTTCTCATTTGCTGAGGTGGTTGGTCTTAAAGGTGAAATAAGATTTCTCAGCGATTGAGGTTCATTATCATGATTTCTAAGTTAAGTAGGTTTAAGCCATTGTAAAGAAGGGTAAAGTCGGCGCTTTTTGTACGATATAGTTATTAAGTTATTGATTTTTAAGT
>JABIQF010000109.1 GCA_018668095.1 Cellvibrionales bacterium | reverse complement strand
TCTTTAATATCACAGGTTTTACAGTGCACGCAATTTTGAGCATTGATTTGAAACTGCTTATCGCCCTCTGCGCTTTCTACTATTTCATACACACCGGCAGGGCAGTAGCGCTGCGCAGGTTCATCGTAAAGCGGTAAGTTGTGCTTGATAGGTACATTGGGATCACGCAGCGTCAAATGACAAGGTTGATCTTCCTCGTGGTTGGTATTCGACAAAAATACCGACGACAATTTATCAAAGCTAATCACGTTATCGGGTTTAGGGTACTCAATTTTTGGCATGCTGGCGGCTGTCTTGAGCGTGCTGTGATCGGGCTTAGGATCACTTAAGGTAAAAGGCAGTTTGCCTTGAAAAATACCTTGCTCTATAAACGCCAACGCGCCGCCAATAATGCCGCCAAACTTATGAATAATAGGGCCGAAATTACGCCACTTATTCAGCTCTTTATTCAACCATGATTGATCAAAGTTATCGGCATAGTTTACTAGGTCGGCATGCCCCTCTGAAGACGTTTGTGAAGATTCATCCGTTAAGGCTGCAAACAGTGTTTCGGCGGCAATTAAGCCCGACTTCATGGCGGTATGGCTGCCTTTGATACGGGCAAAGTTTAATGTGCCGGCATCATCACCCACTAATAAACCACCAGGGAACGACATTTTAGGACGTGACTGCGGACCCCCTTTAATGAGCGCACGGGCACCATAGGTAATGCGCTTTCCGCCTTCAAGATAATGGCGAATGGCACTTTGCTGTTTCCATTGTTGGAATTCATCAAACGGCGATAAATGCGGGTTCTCATAGCTTAGCGGTACAACATAGCCTAGTGCCACTTGATTGCCTTCGCCATGATAAAGGTAAGAGCCTGATACGGTATCTTTGGTTGCAGGCCAACCCATAGAATGCACAACCAGGCCAGCTTGATGTTTAGAAGGATCAATTTCCCAAATTTCTTTAAAGCCTAAACCGTAATGCTGAGGGTCGCGATCTTTATCGAGCTCAAATTTTTCAATTAACGCTTTACCTAAGTTGCCTCGACAACCTTCAGAGAACACCGTGTACTTTGCATGAAGCTCCATACCGGGCATATAGCTGTCTTTATGTTCGCCAGCTTCACTCACGCCCATATCGCCAGTGGCAATACCTTTAACGCTGCCGTCGTCATGGTATAAAACTTCAGCGGCAGCGAAGCCAGGATAAACTTCAACACCCATGTTTTCAGCTTGTTCAGCTAACCAGCGACACACATTACCCAGACTAACGACGTAATTACCTTGGTTGTGAAAGCCTGGCGTAAAGAGGAGGGGAACGTTTATAGAATGCTTTTGATTAAACATAAACATGACTTGGTCTTTAGTCACCGGCACATTTAGCGGTGCGCCCATGGCTTTCCAGTCAGGGAATAATTCGTTCATGGCTTTAGGATCAAGTACCGCACCCGATAAAATATGAGCGCCCACTTCAGAACCTTTTTCAACCACACAAATGCTGATTTCTTTTTCGTTTTCAGCCGCTAACTGTGCGAGTTTACATGCCGTAGATAATCCGGCAGGACCGGCGCCAACGATGACGACATCAAATTCCATTGATTCTCTTTCCAAAATCAAAATCCTCGTATGGTTGAATTACACGTTATTGAAAAGCGCATGACTGGATGTTTCGTTTTAATCGTATGTCTTTTGCTGTGCCTATAACGCAGTACAAGCAAAATTATAGCGTATATCGCCAGCCCAAATGAATACCTATCTGTAAGGTTGTTAAGCGTTCTGCCTATTCGAGTGGCTATAAAATACTATCAATAAAACCGCTATTTTACGGGCGCTTTATACTGCCCATGCGCTTTTAGGCACTGCTTAACCAGTTCTAAGCCCGACATTGATGTCGGCGGTAAATCTATATCGCAATCGTTGATGGGTGTGCAGCGTTTACCCCAGCGAATCAGTTGAGCGCTCCAAGTAAGGCCGGCGCCAAAAGCGGGGACTAAAATTAAACTACCGCTTTCAACCACGCCTTCTTCAACGGCTTCAACCAATGCAACAGGCGCTGTTGCCGCCGACATATTGCCGTAGCGATGCACATTTACAAACAGTTTGGCCTCGGGTAACTCGAGTCTATTGGCCAGTAATTCAATAATGCGTAAGTTCGCTTGGTGAGGAACGACAACATTGATATCGCTTTTAGCGATACCTTGTTTTTCTATGGCTTGTTGGCAGCCTGTATACATACCTTTAATGGCCTGTTTAAAAATATTTTGGCCTTCAAAATTCCAGTGGGTAGAACCTAATGGCCAGCCTAAGTTTGCATATTTTAAGCCCACACCTTCTACCGCTAATATATCGCGTGAGTCACCATAGCAACCAAGTGCTTCAGCTTGTAAGCCAATTTCTTCACCGCTGTCATCAGCTTCAAGATAGAAGGCCGCTGCACCATCACCAAATAAAATAGCAACATTCCGATCAGTCCAATCCATAAAAGGACTAATCACTTCAGCGCCAATAATTAAGGCGCTGCGAATAGTCCCGGCTTGAATCATCGCGTTGGCAACTGACATCGCATACATACCGCTAGTGCAGGCCGTGTTAAGGTCCATACAAGCCGCATTGTTTGCTCCTAGTAATTGTTGAACCCTTGAAGAACTATTGGGTACTTGAGTATCGTTAGAACAGCCACCAAAAATAATCATATCGACTTGGTCGGCGCCTTTACCGGCACAGGCTAGCGCTCTTGCGCAGGCAACGTAGGCTAGGTCACTTACGTCGACATGAGAAATACGTCTTTCTTTCATGCCTGTTCGACTAACAATCCACTCATCACTGGTGTCGACAAGTGTTGATAAATCATGGTTATTTAAAACGCCTGGTGGTAAACATTTACCCCAGCCAGTAATTGCAGCTTGCACGATCATTGCCCCCTTATGTTAAACACGGTTCGTAGCTAGCATGACCTTTTTATGACATTAATATTTATGTGCAAAAAGTCTTTTGAT
>JABIQF010000064.1 GCA_018668095.1 Cellvibrionales bacterium | reverse complement strand
CATCCGAGCAACATCAAAAATACGGTCAATATCTATACGTTCAAACTGATCTATGGACAGGATATGACTACCAATAAAATCCATCCAATACACTCCACCATGCTATCAATAGGGTTGGCACCTAGCCTCTGGCAATAAAAAGGCATAATGCTAGTAAACACCAGTCTAAACTGCGCCAGAATGATCGCCAAGGCTTCTTGGCATCGACTGTCATTATTCCCTTAATAGAATATCTAACAGGGCAGCTTATTTAGCTGCTAGCTCATACAACCGTTAGCTTATTCAATCCATAACGGCCACCAAAGAGAATATTCTTGGTATCCATCAGCCGCCGTCAATAAAAGGAATAATAAACGCAAAACAAGAAAGCCCATATAACTTGAATCAACCAAGTCATACGGGCTAAAAATCGATAATAAATGATGGTAAAAAAAGGGAATTAGGGCAGAAATCGATAAATAGAAGAATCGATACTCAAATAGAGTCTCGCTCAGACATTCGCAAATGACTGACGAGGCTATAAATATCGGTTGCGGCACCCCATGATTGTGGCTCCACCACATCGGTATAACTGCAGCGAAGCTGAAGCGCTTGCCACAAATCAAATTTTTGCTCACGCGTGGGCTGCATTAACTGGGGATACCAAGATTTAAGCTTGAGCTCTCGGCAATAGAAAAAATTAGAAAACTCTGCACCGTAAGGATTATCTCTAAAACGAGCAACCTCCTCACTGTGTACAGAACCACCATTGCTATTCGTCTGCTCATAGAGCACATCAAGAAGATGCTTTTGTAATGTACGTGTTCGTTCATCAATAAACATGGCAAAGTCCTTTACTAGCCTATCCTTGTTCGAAAATCGATTTTTTATCATCGAAATTCGAGCTTTATGCCACAGCTTCATTGCTGTAGCATTTTGTGGAAACGGAGGTTAATAGAATCACAACCTTCATACAAGTCACCATTTAAAACCAGTAATCAAAAAGCCTCCATCGTGTAGCTCTTATTCATCGATCACCATTTAAATAACACTTTAGATTACACTTTATATCACTATGACCAAAATGGTTTTTGGCAGCCACTATCGCCATCATATACAATGAACTGGTCGACAATAACGAAAAGAGATTGCGGTATGTTTGTGGTGGGGCTAACAGGTGGAATAGGCAGTGGTAAATCGGCTGCGGCGACAATATTTGCCAAACTTGGCGTAACTCTTGTGAATGCCGATAGCGTTGCTAGAGACATTGTTGAACCCGGAAGTGAAGCGCTTAAAGCCATTGCTAACCGCTTTGGTCAAACGATATTACTCGATAATGGTCACCTCGATAGAGCAGCCCTTCGTAAGAAAATATTTTCCGATGCTGAATCGAGTAATACAGCCAAGCAATGGCTCGAAGATTTGACTCATCCGCTGATTCGCCAACGTATTATTGAACAGCTGAACAAACAAAAAATTGAGAGTGAAGCCGACTACCGCATACTTGAATCGCCACTACTCATGGAAACAGATCAACACAAATTAGTTGATCGCTTATTACTAATCGATATACCTAAATCATTACAAATTGAGCGAACAATGGCTCGCGATCACAATAGCAAAGAACAAGTCGATGCGATTATTGCTGCGCAAATGTCGCGTGAAGATAAAAAATTACTCGCTAATGATCAAATAGAAAATACTGGCACCCTTGCTGATCTTGAACAACAGGTATTAACATTACATACGCAATATCAACAGCTCGCCAACCAAACCATATAAACAAGCAGAGGGAAAAAATGACTCAAGAAATAGAAAAGCCATCACTCTCCGTTGATTGCCCTACCTGCAAAACAAGCATTCAATGGACAACGCAATTTCCTGATCGACCGTTCTGCTCTGTGCGCTGTAAAAATAATGACTTTATTGACTGGGCAAATGAAGAGCAACGCATTGCCGGCTCATCAAGCTACGCTGATATTTTTAGTGAAGGCGATCTTAACGATCATTGAAAGAAGGCAACTAAACCTTTCCGAGCTAATTACCTGACTAATAAATTAGAGAACTGCTCTTTTCTATTCCCTTCTTGCCACACCCCACCCAAAAACCTCGAAAAATTTTACACTGTACGCGACATGAATGCTGTATATTTATACAGTACAGTGATAGGATTTAAAACTCAGCGCAGCCCCATCGAACTACATACTATCTAACTTCAACAAGGGACTTTGAACATGATAAATACCACGCCCAATCAACAAAGCGCGAAAAGCGCATACTTCAATCCTTATGCATGCAAAGCAAACCTTCAACGATTGAGACGCATAACCGTTGAAGAGCCACTGAAGCCCTATGCCGACTTTCAACAGCTAAAAATGACGAAAGTTAATGCCAAAAAAATTGATCCCAGCAAAAGCTTCAAACAAAAAAAACCGAAACCCTTTATTCAGTTACAAGGAGAATGGCTAATAAAGGCGGGGTTTTCTATCGGCAAGCATTGTTTAATAGAGGTCTATAAGGGGATGCTGGTAATTACGTTGGATGAGCCTATTAACTCGGAAGAAAAAATCACATAGATAACGGGCGCGCAGTTGCTTTTAATGGACTGCGAGTTTGGTTTTTTTGAGTTTTAATTTTTAAGATCAAGATCAAGGTCGTCGGGGATGGCCCCGACACCCCAGTCACTTTTTGATTCGCTACGCTCACCCTACGGGTCGCCCTTTGGGCGCTGCGCAAACTACGCTGTGCTACAGAAAAAAAGTAACTAAAAATGCCGTAAGCTTAACGGCGAAGCTTAACCACGACGGGTGCAT
>JABIQF010000200.1 GCA_018668095.1 Cellvibrionales bacterium | reverse complement strand
CCCAAAGCGAATAGGTTATCTCGAGATCAAACTTCGCCAGTTTGCGGCATTTTTGGTTACTTTTTTTGCTGTTGAAAAAAGTGACTGGCATGTCGGGCCACTCCCGACGGTCTTAATGAAAAAATTAAACAAACCAAGCAGAAAAAAATATCGAATTACCACTAAGGTTAACCCCGACGACCTTGAACTTAAAACTCAAAAACACACACTCACCCCTCCAAATCTCCAAATCCTATTAATACTCCCGCTCCCCCAAATAACCAATCCCAATTGCAATAATCGTCATATCTGGCATTATCACCCTCACATTAAAACCCCCACCCACCCATCGGCTAATGCCGTACCAACTTAGGCATAAACCATTGTCATCGGATACCCCAAAAGCCACCACCAGCGATACAGCTAATCCCGACACTGCACCCTCAACGCTAAGAAGAATAGCCATTGGTGTCGAATATAACGGTGCAGCCTTTCATGGCTGGCAGCGACAAACCAAACCCGCAGTGGCCACCGTGCAAATGGCATTAGAAGAAGCGCTATGCACAGTGGCCGACCAAAAAATCACCTTAATTTGCGCAGGACGAACCGATGCCGGTGTCCATGCAACAGGGCAGGTAGCGCATTTTGAAGTTTCGAATGTTCGTGAGCTAAAAGCATGGACAATGGGAGTGAATAGCTTGCTGCCTAGCGCCATAAGAGTGGTTTGGGCCAAAGAGGTCGACACTGAGTTTCATGCCCGATTCTCAGCAACCGCACGCCGTTATCAATATTGGATACACAATGCAGCTGTTAGACCGGGTATCTTTAGCAGCTTGATGACGCATTTTTCTAAGCCGCTGAATGAATCATTAATGCATCAGGCTGCACAGGCCTTAGTTGGCGAGCAAGATTTCACTTCTTTTCGGGCTATTGCCTGTGAAAGTAAAACGGCTATGCGCAATGTGCATGCTGTCAGCGTAAAGCGATATGGCGAACGGGTTTGCATTGAAATTGAGGCGAATGCCTTTTTGTTGCATATGGTACGCAATATCGCGGGTACCTTAATGACTGTGGGCACCGAAAAGCAGCCGGTGAACTGGGTTGAGACGCTGTTGGCGGCAAAAAATAGAGCGTTGGCAGCCGCTACCGCTAAACCCGATGGCCTCTATTTGATGGAAGTCACTTATCCAGCGCATTTCGACTTACCAGCCTCTGAGCGGTCGCTTTTTTAAACTTGTTGCTTCATTTCTTCTGTGCGCTTAAATTCTTCAGCTATCTTTGCTTTAAGTTGTATTTTTATTGCACACGTTATAAGTGCCTTTTTAGATCACCCTAAAATAGGCTTAATTGGCCTTGGAATGGCCCTTAAGTTGGTATTTCTGGGCTCATAAACCGGCGACAAGTAGGGGCCTATTTGCTAAGCTAACGACTTATCTAAAATGCAATTTAAATAACCGATTTACTGGTCCTGTTAGCGGCCAAGTTAACGAGTCGTGCAATGATTAGCTCAAGTTCCGCTTCTAGCCAACCATCGTCTAGAACGCGCGTAAAAATATGCGGTATTACTCGAGAGCAAGATGCTTTAGCAGCCGCTTATGCAGGTGCAGACGCGCTAGGCTTTGTATTTTATCCGCCTAGCCCTCGAGCGGTGACGGCTGAACGTGCAGCTGAGTTGTGCCGGCCATTACCGCCTTTTGTTGAGCGAGTAGGGTTATTTGTAAATGCTTCGGCTGCTGATGTTCAAGCGGTATTGGATATTGTGCCATTAACGTTGATTCAGTTTCATGGCAATGAGAGCCCAGCATTTTGTGAGCAATTTGCTACGCCTTATATGAAAGCGTTAAGAATTGGCGCTGATGATAGCGGTGAGACCTTGGCGCAGATTAAAGCACACACGGCAGCGCAAGGGTTTTTATTAGACGCTTATGAAAAAGGGGTGCCTGGCGGAACAGGAAAAACCTTTGATTGGTCAAGAATCCCCAGTGGTATTGATCAGCCTGTCATATTAGCCGGCGGTCTTGACGCTGATAATGTTACACATGCGATAGCTGAAGTTGCTCCTTATGCCGTTGATGTCAGTAGTGGCATAGAACAAGCGCCGGGCATTAAAGATGTTGAAAAAATAAATCGATTTATGCAGGCTGTCGCATTGGCTGGGCATTAGTTTCGAGGTGTTGTTTAAGCTTCGTTTAAGCTTTGTAAGAGTTTCGTTAGATTTTTATTAGAGTTTCATTAGATTTTTATAAGAGTTTCGTTAAATTTTATTTGATGAGTTAGAGTATTTGTTATGCAAACACCTTTTAGTCTTGACCCTAAAAATATTGATTACAAATCTATGCCGGATGAGCGAGGTCACTTTGGCCCCTACGGTGGTCGTTTTGTATCTGAAACCTTAATTGCTGCGTTAGATGAGTTGCAAGCAGCGTATCTATCATTAAAAGATACCACCGCTTTCCAGGAAGAATTCGATAGAGACTTGGCACACTATGTTGGCCGTCCATCGCCTATTTATCATGCCGAGCGTTGGAGTAAGCAAATTGGTGGTGCGCAAATTTTCCTTAAACGTGAAGATTTAAACCACACTGGCGCGCATAAAGTGAATAACACGATTGGACAAGCTCTGCTAGCAAAGCATATGGGTAAGCCAAGAGTGATTGCTGAAACAGGAGCAGGGCAACACGGTGTTGCTTCGGCAACGGTAGCTGCTCGCTTTGGTATGGAATGCCAAGTATTTATGGGCGCAGAAGATGTTAAGCGTCAGTCATTAAATGTTTATCGTATGAAGTTGTTAGGTGCTGAAGTTATACCTGTAACATCGGGTAGTCGCACGCTAAAAGATGCGATGAATGAAGCCTTACGTGATTGGGTTACCAACGTTGATAATACCTTTTATATTATTGGCACCGTTGCAGGCCCAGCACCTTACCCGCAGTTAGTACGTGATTTTCAATCGGTCATTGGTCGTGAAGCGCGTCGTCAAATGGTCACGCAAACCGATCGCCTACCCGATGCCTTAGTGGCCTGTGTGGGTGGTGGCTCAAATGCGATTGGTTTATTCCACCCGTTTTTAGAAGATGAAACGGTTGCTATGTATGGTGTTGAAGCCGGTGGCTTTGGCGTTGAAACAGGTAAGCATGCAGCACCATTAAATGATGGCAAGCCTGGTATTTTACATGGCAATCGCACTTACTTAATGGAAGATGAAAACGGCCAGATTATTGATACACATTCTATCTCTGCTGGTTTAGATTATCCCGGCGTTGGCCCTGAGCATTCTTGGTTAAAAGATATGGGCCGAGTGAATTATGTGGCGGTAACTGATGATGAAGCGATGGATGCCTTTAGGGCATTGACGCAAATCGAAGGGATTATGCCTGCACTTGAAACCAGTCATGCCTTGGCTTATGCCGCCAAATTAGCGCGTGATATGGATAAAGATAAAACGATTTTGGTTAACCTTTCTGGTCGTGGAGATAAAGACATTTTGACAGTTGCAGATATTGACGGTATTACCTTATGAGCCGAATAGCCGCTTGTTTAGAAGCGTGTAAAGCCAGTGGTCGTAAGGCCGTTATTCCGTATATTGTTGCGGGTGATCCATGGAGTGATATTACGGTTCCTGCCGTGCATATTTTGGTTGAAGCCGGTGCCGATATTATTGAGTTAGGTGTGCCGTTTTCTGATCCTATGGCCGAAGGTCCGGTGATTCAGTTAGGTCATGAGCGAGCATTAGCGCATGATGTTGGTATGGGCAATGTATTAGCAATGGTTGCCGAGTTTAGACAACAAGACCCTAATACCCCAGTCGTATTAATGGGTTACGCTAATCCCGTTGAAGTAATGGGTTATGAAACTTTTGCTAAAGCGGCAACAGCTGCGGGCGTCGATGGCGTATTAACTGTTGATATGCCTCCAGAAGAAGCGGGCGATATGAACGCGGTATTCCGTGAGTATCAATTAGATACGATTTTCTTAATAGCGCCAACGACAACGGAGGCGCGTACTAAAGCTATTTGCGCCATGGCAACAGGTTATATTTATTATGTATCGCTCAAAGGTGTAACGGGTGCAGGACATATTGATACCGATGAGGTCAAACGAAAAGTTAACGGTATTAAAGCGTCTACCTCTTTGCCTGTTTGTGTTGGTTTTGGCATTAAAGATGGTGATTCCGCAGCAGCGATTGGCCAGTGTGCCGATGGTGTTGTCGTCGGTAGTGTATTAGTTAATGGTATGGGTGAAAGCGTCGGTATGGCAACGCGTGATGATAATGCCGATGCTAGTGTTGATCCCTTAGCCGGTAAAGATAGAGCGGCATTGGCAGAGGTGGTTAATGCACGTATTTTATCGATTGTGAGTGAAATTGCTGAAGGCGCTAATCGCTAAGTATTGATTCACTGCATCGTTCATTTTATTTGTTAAAAATAGTATTAATGGTTGGTTATAGTTATGAGTTGGTTGGATAAAATTAAGCCCTCTTTTGTTTCTCGTCCAAGTGATGATGATGCGCAACGTGCATCCGTTCCTGAAGGCTTGTGGCGTAAATGTGTTCGCTGTGATGCGGTGTTGTATCGTCCAGAGCTTGAACGCAATCTTGATGTTTGCCCTAAGTGTAATCACCATATGCGTATTGACGCGCGTCGACGTCTAGATATATTTTTAGATGAAGATTCACGCGTAGAATTGGCCACTGAAGTTGAGCCAATTGATCGTTTAAAATTTAAAGATACTAAAAAATATAAAGATCGTTTAACTCAAGCTCAAAAGGCGACTGGCGAAAAAGATGCCTTGGTTGCCTTTCAAGGTAAGTTAGGTGGTAAGCCAATTGTTGCCGTTGCCTTTGCGTTTAGTTTTCATGGCGGCTCAATGGGTTATGCGGTAGGTGAAAAATTTACCCGCGCCGCTAATGTTGCATTAGAGCTGGGTTGCCCAATGGTGTGCTTTTCAGCAACCGGTGGTGCACGTATGCAAGAAGCGTTAATTTCTTTAATGCAAATGGCGAAAACTAGCGCTGTTCTTGAGCGTATGAGACAAAAGGGTATTCCTTATGTGTCTGTCATGACCGATCCGGTTTATGGCGGTGTTTCAGCAAGTTTAGCGCTGTTAGGTGATATTAATATTGCCGAGCCTAATGCCCGTGCAGGGTTTGCTGGCCCAAAAATTATTGAGCAAACGATTCGACAAAAACTACCTAAGGGCTTTCAGCGCAGTGAGTTTTTATTAGAGCGTGGCGCCATCGATATGATTGTGTCGCGACAAGATATGCGTTCTACCTTAGATAGATTACTTAGCAAATTACGTCATGAGCCGGCTGAAAGTACTATATCTCCCTCGGTAGTGGGTTTTGATGTGACAGATGCGGAAGCGACAGACGGTGAATATATTCCGGTTGTTAAAGATCGTGTTGCAGACGACAGCTAAGTTGATAACGAAAAATATACGTTTTATTTTTTAGTTGTTTTTTATTTTTTAATTGGCAGGTATAGATCAAATTCATGCGATTTAGCACACTGAATGCATGGCTAAACTGGTTGGAACAATTACACCCTGTTGAAATTGATCTAGGGCTCGATCGTGTCTTAGTCGCTGCCAAGTATTTAAATGTATTATCCTTCTCTGCCACGGTTATCACCGTGGCTGGCACCAATGGTAAAGGTTCTACTGTTGCTGCACTCCAAGCTTTATTGTCTCAGCCTCACTTCAATAAACCATCGCCGCGCGTGGCGACTTATACTTCTCCGCATTTAATCAATTTTACTGAGAGAATGACGCTAGATGGTAAGCCGGTTGATGAGGCAGTATTGTGCCGAGCATTGGAAAGTGTTGATCAAGCACGGTTAGCGACGAATGTATCGCTGAGTTATTTTGAATTTACTACCTTGGCGGCATTGGTGATTTTCGCGCAGACGCCGCTAGATTATATTTTATTAGAAGTGGGTTTGGGTGGTCGTCTCGATGCCGTCAATGTGGTGGACGCCGATGTAGCAGTGATTACTCAAATTGCTATTGATCATGAATCTTGGTTGGGTAGCAATCGCGAAGTTATTGCGGTTGAGAAGGCCGGTATTTTGCGCGCCAATCAAATGGCCGTTATTGCTGATATTCAGCCACCAGCTAGCCTGCAAGATCGAGTTAATTCGTTAGGCTGTCAGGTGCGTTGGGCACATAACACTGTGGCAGATTCTAACGCTGCTTGTCATGGATTTGTGAGTGGTGATGAATCGTGTCAGTGGCAGGGCGTTGCTCTCGATGGCAGTATTACGTCGTTGGTTATGACGGCAAACGCAGACTTACCATCGTTTAAACTGGCTTTAGCGAGTTGGAGTGCCGCTATGCAGGTTGCGCTTATGCTAAATGCCTTGCCCACTGCGGAGGTTTGCAAAACGCTTATTGCTTCAGAGCAGTTAGCGGGTCGATTGTCGATGATTGAGCATGATGACCGAGTGATTTTGCTCGATGTCGCGCACAATACGCAGTCCGTGGAGCGGTTGGCCGATTTCCTTGTTGAAAAGACTAAAGGCGCCGATCACGGCCAGCGATTGGATCAAAAGCAGCCATTAGATCAAAAGCAGCCATTAGATCAAAAGCAGCCATTAGATCAAAAGCAGCCATTAGATCAAAAGCAGCCATTAGATCAAAAGTGGGTCGCTATTTTTGCAGTCATGGTCGATAAAGATATTGGCGCGATGCTGGACTGTACCTTACCATTGATCAAAAAATGGTACCTTCCAGCACTGCAACATTGTCCGAGAGCTGAATCACCTGAGCAGTTATTGTCGTTGTTAAAAGAGCGCCAAGTGGCCATTGGTGAAAATAAACAGCCAAATGATGATGATGAGGGTGAGATTGACGCAAAGATCATGCTTAACGTCGAAGAAAGTCTGATTGAGGCTATCCATAACACCTCGCATAAAGATAAAATAGTGGTCTTCGGATCTTTTTATACCGTGGGTGAGGCGCTGACTTTTCTTGATCCTGATTTTGCTAGTGCTAAAGCAAAAGCAAAAGTTTAAAAGCGGAAAACCTAGAACCAGAAAGCCTAGAACCAGAAAATCTAGAAGTTAAAAATCTAAAGATTAAACATTTAGATAAACGCGATAGTAGACCTTGAGTGATGCGCATTTGAACAGTGAATTGAAGCAACGTTTAGTGGGTGCCGGTGTTTTGCTGATATTGGCAGGTCTTTTATGGCCTCTTCTTTTTGATTTTGACCAAAGAGAAGCGCTTGAAGCGCCAGCATTAACCATTCCTAGTATGCCGGTGGTTAAAAAAGTACCGGTTGCCAAGCCTAAACCGGTGTTGCCCGCTGCAAAGCCAAAGGTGATTCCATCCTCGACTAAAAAACAGCCTTTAAAAGCGTTAATTAGCGATACAGCTAAACCTGCGCCGATTGCGGGTAAAGCCGCTAATGAAATCAATGATGCCGATCGACCCCGTTTAGATACGCAGGGCGTGCCGGTCTCGTTTGTTGTTCAGGTAGGTCGTTTTAAGCGTTGGTCTAATGCTGATGCCTTGCGCAGTTCGTTGATTAGCAACAAACATAAGGCCTATATCAAACCTGCTATTTCGACCTCACCTGGGCCGTATACGGTATTGATTGGTCCATTACTGACTTATGCTAAAGCAGAAGCAGTGGTTAATAAGGTTAAGGTTCAGACGCCCATTAAAGATGCGATGATTAAACGCTTTGGTAGTGTGAAATGAACGGAGCAGACTGGATTATTGTCGCGATACTCTCCGCCTCAGGGTTATTGAGTTTATGGCGAGGCTTGGTAAAAGAAGCGATATCGCTGGTCATTTGGATTGCCGCATTCGGTATTGGTATTGCCTTTAGTCCTAAGCTCTCGGCGTTATTAGCTTCAAGTGTCGAAAATGATTCTTTACGACTGATATTGGCTTTTATTTTATTGTTTATTGGCACCTTACTGGTGGGTGGTTTAATTAATCGCATACTTGCTTCATTGTTAAAAGTGGCAGGATTAAGCGGCACCGATAGATTGTTAGGTATGGTGTTTGGTATTTTTCGCGGCGCCATTGTTATATTGGCATGTTTGATTATCGTGCCACCATTAGTCGCGATAGATCAAGAGCTATGGTGGCGAGAATCGATGTTGATACCACAATTTTTGATGCTAGAAGATTGGGCCTTACAAGCTTTTAGTGATGTATCTGAGTGGCGGCATGACGTTATCGGCTTATAAAGTCGTTTACTAAAAATTAATTAATTTATTTAAAAAAAGAGGGTTTGCCCGTGTGTGGAGTTGTTGGCATGGTGGCTAAGTCCAACGTAAATCAGTCGATTTACGATGCGCTTACTGTTTTACAACATCGCGGCCAGGATGCTGCGGGTATGATGACGTTTGGCAATGGACGCTTTAATCAACGCAAAGGCAATGGCCTTGTGAGTGATGTTTTTCGTCAGCATCATATGGACAGACTGTCGGGTAATATTGGTATCGGTCATTGCCGTTATCCAACGGCAGGCGGAACCAGTGCCGCTTTAGCGCAGCCTTTTTATGTCAATACGCCTTATGGTATTGCATTGGCGCACAACGGCAATTTAACCAATGCGCAAGATTTAATGCGTGAGGTGTTTCAATCCGATTTACGTCATATCAATACCGATTCAGATTCAGAAGTGATGCTGAATGTGTTTGCGCATGAGCTGCAAAAAATAGGTAAGTTACGACCAACACATGAAGACGTTTTTGCTGCGGTTGAAGCCGTGCATCGTCGTTGTTCAGGTGGCTACGGTGTTGTCGCAATGATAGCTAATTATGGCATTGTGGGTTTTCGTGATCCGCATGGCATTCGCCCATTAGTTTATGGCAAACGTGAAACTGAGAGAGGTCCTGAGTATATGATTGCCTCTGAAAGCGTTGCCTTAGATGTATTAGGTTTTGAGCGTATTGATGACGTGAAGCCAGGGCAAGCCGTGTTCATTAACTCATTGGGTGAACTAACACTTTATCAAAGTGAAAGAACGGCAGAATACTCGCCTTGTATTTTTGAGCATGTTTACTTTGCCAGACCCGATTCTATTATTGATGATATTTCAGTGTATAAATGTCGTTTACGTATGGGTGAAAAACTCGCAGAAAAAATATTGGAGCTTCGTCCTGAGCATGATATCGATGTGGTTATTCCTATTCCGGATACCAGTCGAGTCTCTGCGCAAGTATTGGCGCATCGCCTAGATGTTAAGTTCCGCGAAGGGCTTATTAAAAATCGCTATATTGGTCGAACATTTATTATGCCAGGCCAAAGCGTAAGAAAAAAATCGGTGCGACAAAAACTCAATGCTATTGAGTTAGAGTTTAAAGATAAGAACGTTATGTTAGTGGATGACTCCATTGTGCGTGGCACCACGAGTTGCGAAATTATTCAAATGGCCAGAGAGGCGGGCGCTAAAAACGTTTATATCGCTTCTGCAGCGCCACCTGTTCGCTACCCGAATGTTTACGGTATCGATATGCCATCGGCGAATGAGTTAATTGCTCACGGCCGAACCGTTGATGAAGTGCGTCAAGAGATAGGTGCCGATTGGTTGGTTTACCAGGAAATTGAAGACCTCGTTGATTGCGCGCGTGAAGGTAATCCTGATATTAAGCAATTTGATTGCTCAGTATTTAACGGTGAATACATCACCGGTGACATTGATAATCAATATCTTGATGCCTTGCATGAGCGTCGTAATGATGCCTCAAAAATAAGCGCTGAAACTACCCAGCATCAGCTTAAGCATGAATCAGCGGTAGTTGATTTGTACAATGATGCTACCTAGTTAGCGGTTTGATATTAGGTTTTTTATTAGCACGGCTGTTATTGATTATTGATTATTGATAGTTGATTAATAGCCTCTATTTATTTGAAAGCGACTGAAATTTTTATTATGTCAAAAACGCATGATACAGAAGACGCATTAGCAAATGCCTTACAAGGTGCTCAAAGCCAAACGCTGGCTGTGCGTGCGGGACAAGCTCGTACGAATGAAGACGAGCATTCAGAAGCGCTTTTTCTAACATCAAGCTATGTCTTTAAAGACTGTGCCGATGCGCAAGCACGTTTTTCTGGTGATATCGAAGGCAGTGTTTATTCTCGTTATACCAACCCAACGGTGAGAAACTTTGAACTGCGTTTAGCGGCGATGGAAGGTGCTGAAGATTGCATCGCTACTTCATCGGGCATGGGTGCGATTATGAGTATGTGTCTGGCGCATTTAAGTGCCGGTGATCATATAATTTGTTCCAGTGATGTTTTTGGTTCAACCGTTGTTTTGCTAAATAATTTTTTTGCTAAGTTTGGTGTTGAGATTAGTTATGTTAAATTAACCGATATCAATGGCTGGCGAGATGCTATTCAGCCCAATACAAAGTTATTTTTTATTGAGACGCCATCTAACCCTCTTAATGAGGTCGGTGATATTCGTGCGTTATCAGCGTTATCGAAAGAGCATAATATTTTATTTGCTGTCGATAATTGTTTTTGTACGCCAGCACTGCAGCTGCCTTTAGCATTAGGTGCGGACCTTATTATTCATTCGGCAACTAAATATATTGATGGGCAGGGACGTTGTTTAGGCGGTGCAGTGGTTGGTAGTGCCGAGCATATTGAACCAGTACGTAATGTTGTACGCGCCGGTGGACCAAGTATGAGCCCCTTTAATGCTTGGGTTTTCTTGAAGGGCTTAGAGACTTTACATTTACGGATGAAAGCGCATTCAGACAGTGCTTTAGCCATTGCTCATTGGCTTGAATCACAAGAGCAGATTGAAGCTGTTTTTTATGCGGGCTTAGAGTCACACTTAGGTCATGAGTTAGCGAAATCACAGCAAAGTCATTTTGGCGGTGTTTTATCCTTTAGAGTAAAGGGTGATCAAGCCGCTGCATGGCGTTTTATTGAAGCGACACAGGTGATTTCATTAACCGCTAATTTAGGCGATGCAAAATCAACAATTGTTCATCCTGCGACGACAACACACAGTCGCTTGTCGCCAGAAGCACGCGCCACTGCAGGTATAACCGATAACCTCATTCGTGTGGCTGTTGGTCTTGAGGCGCTTGATGATTTACTTATAGATTTACAGCGCGGCATTGAAACTTTATGAGTGGTTGGATAATTATAAGATTTAAGTTTAGTTTATAACGTTTTTACATATCAAAAAAATAATGATTAATGGCTATTGTCACTTTAAGCGGCAGGCCTGATTTTATATTTACAGGAGAAAATTACAATGAATAATAAATTTTACCAAGTGGCTGCTATTACTTTTTTAGGTGCTTTTTCTTCAATGAGTTATGCTGAGAATTATAACTCTGAATTCTCAGCGGGTTATATAGCTGGTGATGTGGACGCAGAAGGTCAGTCTAGTGATTTAAATGCGTTTAGCATTTTGCAGCAAGTGTATCTTTCTGAAGTGGATACCTCTGTTGGTCCTTTAGGTCAGGCTGCATTTGTTAGCCGTTCGTCGAGTTATTCTTTTGGCTATTCAGTGATTGACGATGTTAATGAATCTGATACTGATATTGCTAGTGCTGCTATAGACTTACGTCATAAAGATACTGGATTAATATTTTCTCTTGCATATTCGTTTACCGATATTTCTTCTGTTGGCGCTATAAGTGATCAAGTTGATGTGCGTGTTGGTAAATACGTTGCTGAGACAACAGCAGTATCATTGGAATATTCTCGTGAAAAGTTTAATCAACAAGATGGTCTTGCTGAAGATGTCGTGGCGTTATCAATAACTCATGTGGGTACTGGCGATGTAGGCTTCGCTATTGAGGGTAGTCTTTCAATGGCAGATAAAATCAATGATGACGAGCAGTTTGGTATTGCTGTTTCAGCGGCTGTGTATCCAGCGCGTGATTTTGGAATGGGAGCAGGCTTTGATGTTTCCCTTGCTGAAGAGGATAATGATAGAGTATTTGCTTTTGCAGAATGGTTTGTAAAGCCTAATTTGAAAGCGGCTGCAACTTATTATATTT
Organism: Cellvibrionales bacterium; assembly: GCA_018668095.1. GTDB lineage: Bacteria > Pseudomonadota > Gammaproteobacteria > Pseudomonadales > UBA7434 > UBA7434. The sequence goes on along the minus strand of JABIQF010000200.1, from coordinate 6,464 downwards.
CTGATGAAGATAACGTTGATACTACTGGTTTTATTATTGACTTGTCTTACCGTCTATAATGGCTTGTTAAGCAAGATTGTTGTTGGTCAACAATCTTGCTGTTTTTTTAAAACGTTAGCTTGACGTGTAAATGCTTTTTTTAGGTTCAGACAATACATTTTTAAGCATGGGCACAAATTCTTCTAGTGTCATTGAATGATAATTCGGGTCAAACGAGACTTGATCATAGACACGACAAAACTCTTCAGTATCGGCATAGAACGGATGTTCTCGTAAGCCTTCCCTTAAGTTTTTATCTAAACCCAAATACTCAAAAAAATAATAGCCTTGGACAATACCATGGTGCTTGACCATCCAATGGTTTTTTTCGGAGACAAAAGGTTGCAGTAAAGTGGCAGCCATATCGGCATGATTAGCGGGTGCTAAAGTGTCGCCAATATCATGGAGTAGGGCGCAGACGACATACTCCTCATCGCGTCCATCACGATACGCGCGTGAGGCTGTTTGTAAGCTATGTTCTAATCGGTCTACGGCAAAGCCGCCGTAGCCGCCATGTAATAATTTTAAGTGGCTAATAACACGCTGCGTTAAATCACTAAAAAAATGCATTGAAGCATCTACAATTAGCGACCAATCTTCTTTGCTGCCATCTTCCATTTTAGTAAATTTAGCACGAGGTGCATCTTTCTCATTCATGGTTAAGCTGCCTTTTTAATCGTAGCTGTTGTTAATTAAACATGTCTGGTTGTTCGGCGACAATAACATTGTATAAAGGTTGAAAACTAAACCAGCCTGCTAACTCTGAACCAACGGTATCATAAGTGTTTTTAGCAATGGCATCAGGAATCACTTTAGGCGTGCCAGCAGCTTCTGCTAATAACTGCGCTTGGCAAGAACGCTCCATGGTAAAGTACCACCATGCAGCGGCTTCAATGCTTCCGCCTACAGTCATCAAACCATGGTTTTGTAATATGCAGGCTTTGTTGTCACCCAATGCCTTGGCGATGGCCTCGCCCTCTGACATATCTAAGACAACACCAGAAAATTCTTCAAACAGTGCGTGATCGTTATAAAACGCACAGGCATCTTGAGAAATAGGGGCTAGTGGTTTACCGAGTGATGACCAGCTTTTACCATAAATAGAATGGCAGTGGGCTGCTGCAATTACATCAGGCCTAGCGCTATGAATGTGGCTATGAATGGTAAAAGCTGCGCCATTTAATAAGCCATTGCCTTCTAGCACTTTACCTTGATGGTCGACTAATAATAATTGTGATAAACAGACCTGCTTAAAAGAAACACCCATAGGATTAACCCAAAAGCAATCGGGGTGTTCTGGATCACGAACGGTAATGTGACCAGCAACGCCTTCGTCAAAGCCAAATTTACCAAACAGTCGAAGTGCGGCGGTAAGTCGCTGCTTTCGGTGAAGTCGCTCATCTTCTATTGAGTCGAATTGCTGTGGCCAAACAAAGCTATCATCCGCATTCATAACGGTTTTGTTAGCGATGCTTTTGACGTCTTGTTCATTGTTAGCGTTTTTATCAGTCATATTATCAGTCATAGTAGCTGGCCTTTTTTGAATCATTATAGGGCTAGTCTAATACGATAAAAGATTAATTGCTTGCAATCTTAGCGGTATGATCGCGACACTTTTTAATCAACGTCGGCTTTAACTCTCAGTAGTTCTTATAGATTCATATGAATAGCGCTTTATAGGCTTCCTAAGTTAATCAAATTTAGAGTAGACTGACTAAAAGCCAATGTTAGAGCAGCACTTTAAGCTGTCACTCAATAGTCTATTAATGAGATCAATAGTTATGACACTTCCTGAATTCGATAACCTTAAAGCCTTTGATGTGAGTATTGAAAATAACATTGCTCATTTAAAACTCAAGCGCGCTGATCAATTTAACAGTATGAACTCTGACTTTTGGGAAGAGTTGCCTCGTATAGTGAAGGCGATTGATCATGCCTCGGCAGCAAGAGTTATTGTGATCTCTTCTACAGGTAAGCACTTTACTGCCGGAATGGATTTAGATGTTTTTGCTCATTTGGGCCAGCGCTTTGAATTAGAACCTGCACGGTGTGCTGAGGCATTAAGACGTTGGATTATCCAATTGCAGGATATTATTAATGTGTTAGAGCAATGCAGAATGCCCGTGCTTTCAGCCGTTCAGGGTGGTTGTATTGGTGGTGGTATTGATATGATTGCGGCAACCGATTGCCGTTACTGTACTGCTGATAGTTTTTTTGTAGTAAAAGAAACGCAGTTAGGGATTCTTGCCGATTTAGGAACCTTGCAGCGCTTACCTAAATTAATTCCCGAAGGCTTAGCGCGTGAGTTAGTTTATACCAGCCGAAAAATGTTAGCCGATGAAGCGTTAAGTGCTGGCTTTGTTAACGCGGTGTATCCTGATCAAGACAGTTTATTAGCCGGGGTAATGGCGGTAGCAAAATCAATCGCAGCGAACTCTCCTTTAGTGGTTGCTGGTTCTAAAGAAATGCTCACTTATGGCCGTAATCATGGTGTTGATGAGGGGCTGAATTACACGGCCACTTGGCAGGGTGGCATGTTCCGCATGGCAGATTTAGCTGAGGCTATGAGTGCTTCTCAAGAGCGACGCGATGGCGATTATGCCAGTTTAGAATCATTAGATTTTAAGATGTAGTTGCACTCTTTTCGCTATCTTTTTTTTCTAGCCAATTAAGATAGTGTTGTTCTGATAGATGATTTAAATTATTTTTATCGCGTAAAGCATGTAGATACTTGAGTGTTTTAAAGCCATCGAACCAGGCGTTCATTTGGCGAGTAAACTGTGATGCATCGCGGCTGTTGTTAAGGCAGTGAGTGAAACCACTATTAAAATCGATAGCCGTAAGTGCTGTAATGATTATTGCTTTCTTTTCCTCAGACCATTCTCTGTAAGCGCTTATTTCTTGCTGCCAGTTATTCTCTTGCTGTATTGCTAAGTCGCTGCTACTTAACTGCTCTAGCCAGCGCAAGGTGTCGCGCAAAAAAACAAACAATTGAGGGTGATAAAAAATCGCTGCCTGCTGTGGCTCATGGTTCGCTAAAATATCATCGACTGATGAACCTGTGCCAAAAGGTGTTCGGTGCGATAGTCGAGATTCTATTTGAATGGTCGGTGTTTTCAACGATACGATAAGTCCTGTTTTTCGAAGTTTATTTAGCAAGTAAAAATCCTCACCAGCGGCACGCTTCGGAAAGCCGCGAACCATGGCATAGTGATTGGCATGAAGGCACAGTGTGCTGCCCAAAGTTTGAAAGGCATAAGGCGAGCCTGCCAAGCGTAGGCCGTCGACATAGGCGTTGAGCCTATGTTCATAGAGGCGAGTGGCTTCATTAATGGCTTCGTTACTCATGGCGATATGCTGATAATTCAGAATATAAGCAGCAATGTTATTTGCCGGAATGGTATCCTCTTCTGAAAAACGATCACTTCGATCAAAATAATTATTTGGCAAGATGACATCGGCATCGGTGGAGTAAATCCATGGCTCGCTGATTTGTGCTTGAAGAATAAGTTGTAGGGCGATATCGGCAGCAATTTTTCTTGCCATGCCAACACCTTGTTTGGCCGCGATGGCGGCGCCTTTATCAAAGCGATCGACTAATAAAATAGCGCTTTGATTTTTGGTGCGGTGTAACTGAATCGTTTCATGGCGCCAATGGATACCTAGCTTTTCAGTAAGCGCTTGTTGGCATTTATGATTTTCACTTGTACTGGCATGTTGATGGTTATCGGGTCGGTTGAGAACGACAATAGCAAGCGTTGCGGTTTGCTGATGAATAAACGTGATTAGACGATCGATAAAGGCGGGCGCTTCATTGTAAGCCGGTATACATACACAGTGTTGAAACTGATCTGTTAAGCCATTTAGCTGTCTCGCTTCGGGCTCGGCATATTGATTAAGATAACGGCTTAACGTTTGTTGAGTCATGCTCACAGCTTAGATGTCTTGTTTTTCATATTGTTTGAATGTTAATGCAATGCAGCGCTAATAATTAAATCGGCGGTGATTTCTGCTTCGACATCTAACAGTGTATTTAAGCGCTCATTAACGATATCGACAGCGAAATACTGATGGGCTAAATGAATAAACAGTTGGTAGTGTTTTTCTTCAGAGTCAGTAATGGCGCGATAAAAATCTTGTAAGTCACCTGTTGGTAGCGCTTCGGCAACCATACCAAAACGTTCGCAGCCGCGTGCTTCAATAATGCCGCCTATTAATAAACGGTCTAGAAGGTAAACATCACTGCCATTGCGCATATGTTTGCGCATGGCAATGACATAGTGATCTTTGTTATCGGCGGTGAGTTGAATGTCACGTTTATGAAGCCATTTAAGTACTTCGCGAAAATGATTCAGCTCTTCTACGGCTAATTCAGCCATGGCTTCAACTAAGACAATTCTATCGGGGTAGTGTGAGATCATCGACATGGCCATGCTAGAGGCTTTTTTTTCAGCCGCCGCATGATCTTGCAAAAAGGTGTCGAAATCAGCCATAACCGTGTCCACCCACTCTATAGGCGTAGCAAAGCGTAAGGGGCTATTGGTGATCTGAGCGGTGTTGGGGGCAATATTCGCGTTGTTAGACAAGTGAATCCTCATTATTTGGCTGTTTTCGTTGGCGCTGGGCATTATAATACCTCACCGTTTATTTGCTCGACTGTATTTTCGACAATAATCGCCATTATCAACCGTTACTGTTATCGATGTTGCTGCTATCGGCGGTTATCGATAGGGCAGCGCTACTTTAAGAGATTGGAATAAAGGTTATCTATGATTATTAAGCCTCGTGTACGTGGTTTTATGTGTGTTACAACGCATCCTACTGGCTGTGATGCCAATGTTAAGCGTCAAATTGATTATGTTAAGGCACAGGGTCAAATTGATGGTTTGCCTAAGCGTGTTTTAGTGATTGGCGCTTCTACAGGTTATGGTTTGGCTTCACGTATTAGCGCCGCTTTTGGCGCTGGCTCAAGCACCCTGGGTATTTTCTTTGAAAAGCCAGGTTCTGAGAGAAAGCCTGGTACCGCGGGTTGGTATAACTCGGCGTCTTTTCATCAGCATGCTGAAGCTGAAGGACTTTATGCTAAAAGTATTAATGGCGATGCGTTCTCTGATGAAATTAAACAACAGACTATCGATATTATTAAAGAAGACTTAGGTCAGGTTGATCTTGTCGTTTACAGCTTAGCGTCACCGCGCCGCCAGCATCCTAAAACGGGTGAGGTGTTTAGCTCGACGCTTAAGCCTATTGGTAAGAGTGTGACTCAGCGCTGTGTGAATACGGATAAGAAAATTATTGAAGACGTGACAGTGGACGCTGCCACAGAAGAAGAAATTGCGAATACCGTTACCGTTATGGGTGGCGAAGATTGGGAAATGTGGATTGATGCATTAGCCGATGCCGGTGTTTTGGCTGAAGGGGCAAAAACCACAGCCTACACCTATATTGGTGAAAAAGTGACTTGGGATATTTATTGGCACGGGACAATTGGTCGCGCTAAACAAGATTTAGATTTACGTGTTAAAAATATTCGTCAGCGTTTGTCGACACTGAATGGTGATGCTCGCGTATCGGTATTAAAAGCTGTGGTAACACAGGCTAGTTCAGCTATTCCGGTTATGCCTTTGTATTTAGCGTTGTTATTTAAAGTGATGAAGGCCGAGGGGACGCATGAAGGTTGTATTGAGCAGGTGTATGGCTTATTAAACGATAGTCTATACGGTGCAGAGCCTTATATTGATGATGAAGGTCGCTTACGTGCTGATAGAAAAGAATTAGCAGCGCACGTGCAAAAAGAAGTTGAAGACAATTGGCCGCAGGTGACGTCAGAAAATTTGATGAGCATCTCTGATTTTGCCGGTTACCAGCGCGAATTTATGAATTTGTTTGGTTTTGAAATCGACGGTGTTGATTATGATGCTGAGGTTGATCCGGATGTGAAAATTGCTAACTGTGTTTAATGGTTAGCGTTGTTTATGTCGAGCTTAGCGCATGGAAAAATTATTCGTTTAAGTGATCGCCTTCGCCGTATCACGGCACCGAATCCGGGTCTTACAACGGGTGCGGGAACCAATACCTATATCTTAGGTAATAAAGATATCGCCATTGTTGACCCAGGTCCTGCACCTGGTTCTGACTCTGGCGTTGTCGCAGATTTCAGTTTGTCGTCACATGTTAATACGATTCTCGACAGTGTCGGGGATCGTATAAAATGGGTAGTAGCGACTCATACTCATCTTGATCATTCGCCAGCAATTGCTCCTATTGCTAAAGCCACAGGTGCTCAAGTGGTTGGTATGCCACCTTCCGATAATCTCTTTCAAGATAAAACCTTTCTGCCACATTGGGCAATGCAGCATGATGATGTGATTGTCGCTGATGACTTTCATTTACGTGCTATTCATACGCCGGGTCATGTTAGTAAT
>JABIQF010000199.1 GCA_018668095.1 Cellvibrionales bacterium | reverse complement strand
GTGAAACACTGCCCGTGGGAAATACAGTTCCCGTTTTGACTATCGACGGTGAGAGTAAAAATGATTCACAGGCCATTGCGCATTGGTTGGATGAACGCTTCCCGAAGCGACCGTTGTACCCCGAGGACGCCCCTTCATGTGTTAATGAGCTTGATGATTGGGTGCACCACTGCATGATCCCTGCAAACTTTCGATTTGCACGTCCGTCTTTGTCGCTTGCCCTTCCAGTACAACTGCTCAACGCGTGGCGCCTCGGCAGCGTGATGTATCGAACGGTCCCAAATAAAGCGATCGGCGCATGGCGTTTCGCTTGGCCTTTATTCCTTAGCTGGACGCCTTTTGTCCGAAGGGAAGCAGAGAATGCACCTGGTCACAGCCTGTTAGATACGGCGCGCCATGTCGGTTCACGTATTAACAAAGAGCTTAAAGAGGGGCCCTTCATGTGCGGTCGCAATGAATTGAGCGTTGCAGACCTCTCAGCCTACGCACTTATTATCTTTGGCTATGAAGCTGGGCTTACCGGAGGAGATGGCCTATTGCGTAAACGTAGGATTCAAGAGTGGGCGTTGCGAGTGAAAGCCAAGCTCGATCCTTCCCTGCCTTTGGTACCCGACAACATTCGAGTTCGAAGTTTAGGAGACTGACCATTGAAACGCTATTGAACGAAGAACTGAAGTAATAAACGCTTCAGGACAAAGCGTTTGAATAAAAGACCTAATGAAGCACTCTAGTAGAATCGACTTCCATTTCGTCGTCATCGATTTCAGATCGAACAAACTGCATCTCTGAAGCCGCCTCAATACCTGCATGAATCATCGCTTTAGCTACTTCTAAACGTCCATTCGGCATATAGTCTTTCGACTCATCCGAAAAGCGAATCGTCATCAACGCCTCACCATCACCGTCTGCACGTTGCAAAACGATATCACCGTTAACTAACTCTACGATTTCAAGAAAAGAAGACACTGACAACCTCACTGCATAAAAGAGTGGCTAGTCTATCATTTATCAGAATTATTTGCAGTAGCTTAACGGTTTGGGAATGGATAAACGGTGGAGTCAGAACCAATTAATCTTAAAATCCAGCTCATCAACGCTATCACTAAGTTCGACTCAAACTAGAATTCGGCGCTAATGCCTTGTACCTTCAAGACTAATTCAGTGATTAGCTGCTGCCAACGCTCACAGCTATCTACAGACAGCGATAAGTCGACAACCGCAATAGCGTCTTTCGGTACCGCCTGACGAACTGTGTTATGTGACCAAATTATTTGTCGCGCGCTTAATAAAGAGGCAAGTGAATGAGGATCTTCAAGTGCCTGTATAAGGCTATCCACTTCAGAAATGGGCGTTTCTTGATAAGCCAGCCTTAAACGGTTAAGCAGCTGGTTGGGTTGCTGAATCAACTCACTACGAAGCGTCCCTTTATCAAGTAACTCTATCGCTAAAAAGTAAACCGCTCTAAACAAGGAATCTGCAGAGGCCTCTAAAAAGCACTGCTGCTGTTGACGCAAAAATTTTGGCTCACTAGCGTCGCTGGCTACTAACGCACGAGCACTGTCGTACTGTAAACGCGCAAAATATAGCGATTGATTGATTTTTCCTAGCACCGTTCTATCCATCATGGCGCGGTCCAATGTGCAGCCACACAAGCAGTAGACAGCTCAAGCATGGCTAGCAACACTATCATGAATCGCTATCGTCGCTTTTCTTTTTAACCACTTTACGCTTCACAGCTGCTTTTTTAGCTGGCTTTTTAGCAGCTTTTTTGGCTGCTTTTTTAGCCGGTTTTTTGGCTGCTTTTTTAGGCGCCGATTTTTCAGTAATCTGCCAAGCACCATTTTCAAAGTCAGCACGCCAACCGGTTGCTTTACCATCTACATCGGTCATCAAATACTGCTGTTTGGTTTTTCGCTGATAACGAATTTGAACACGAATGCCATCAGTATCGGTTACTGGGCCTTCCATTAAAAAGTGATATTTAGGATCAATGGCAGCTTTATGCGGCAATATCTCATCGACATAAGGCGCACGTGTTTCACGGTTTTTCGGAAACTGACTCGCAGCAAGGAAAATACCGGCAGCACCATCACGTAAAATATAAGTGTCATCTACCTTATTACAAACCAACTCAGGCATTGGCACTGGATCCATTTTTGGTGGAGCCGCTTCGCCGCTGCGTAAAAGCTTACGTGTGTTTTTACAGCTTTCATTCATACAACCAAAATACTTGCCAAAACGGCCCGACTTCAATTGCATTTCGGAGCCGCATTTATCGCACTCAAGTACAGGACCTTCGTAACCTTTAATTTTAAATTGGCCCGTTTCAATTTCGTAGCCATCACAATCAGGGTTGTTACCGCAAATATGTATCTTACGGCCTTCATCAATAAGATAGCTATCCATGGCGGTATTGCACTTAGGGCAGCGACGCTTGTTAATCAGTAAGCGCGACTCCGCTTCATCATCGGCATCGGCACTGACAACTTCATCACCCGAAATTAAATTAACCGTATGCTTGCAACGCTCTTTCGGCGGTAAGCCATAACCCGAACAACCTAAAAACACACCTGTGCTCGCGGTTCTCACTTGCATCGGACGCGCTTCACAATCGGCATGCTGACACTTTACAGCATCAACCGTTGTAGGATCGTTATGACGCATACCACCATCACCCACTTCACCTTGGGCCGTGGCTAGCTTGTCACTAAAGCCTTTATAGAATTCATCCAGCACGACATGCCAAGCCTTTTTACCGTCTGCAATCTCATCGAGCTTCTCTTCCATTTCGGCGGTAAAGCCGTAATCCATTAAATCACCAAAGCTTTCATTCAGTCGCTCAGTAACAATGTCGCCCATTTTCTCAGCATAAAAACGACGGTTCTCAACGCGCACATAACCACGATCTTGAATCGTAGAAATAATCGATGCGTAAGTCGATGGACGGCCAATGCCGCGTTTCTCTAACTCTTTTACGAGTGCAGCTTCTGAATAACGCGCCGTCGGCTTAGTAAAATGCTGGCTAGGATCTAACGCTTTAAGGTTTAAACTATCGCCCTGTTTAAAATCGGGTAGCAAACGATCTTCTTCTTTTTTAGCTAACGGTGTTTGCACACGTGTAAAACCGTCAAAGCGAATGACTCGACCCCGAGTACGCAACTCAAAATCACCGGCTTCAACCACAATGCTAGAGCTAGTAAATTCTGCTTTTGTCATTTGACAGGCAACAAATTGACGCCAAATTAATTCGTATAACCGCACACCATCAGGATCGATTTTATCGAGGTCACTTGGCATAACGGTGACGTTAGAAGGACGAATAGCTTCGTGCGCCTCTTGCGCGCCCTCTTTACTGCTGTAGCTAATCGGCTTTTCTGGTAAATACGCTTTACCGTATTTAGACTCAATATGAGAGCGACAATCGGCTATCGCATCGGCACTCAAGTTAGTCGAGTCAGTACGCATGTAAGTGATGTAGCCGCCTTCATATAAACGCTGGGCCAACATCATAGTTTTCTTTACGCTAAAGCTTAGGCGTGTACTGGCGGCCTGCTGGAGCGTTGAAGTAATATAAGGTGCAGTAGGTTTCGTTGTGGTGGGCTTATCTTCACGCTTGGCGACAACAAAGTTAGCCTCTTTGAGCTTGGCTAAGGCCGCATCGCTCAGCGCTTGACTTGTGGGACGGTATTTTTCGCCATTGGCACGCGTCACCTGCATACGCATATCGCCAGCACTGCCATTTAAATCGGCAAATAAATCCCAGTATTCTTCAGGAATAAAAGCACGAATCTCGCGCTCACGCTCGGCAACTAACTTAGCCGCCACAGACTGCACACGACCGGCCGACAAACCTCTAGCCACTTTCGCCCAAAGTAATGGAGACACCATAAAGCCCACAACACGGTCAAGAAAACGACGGGCTTGCTGGGCATTGACTCGGTGCATATCAAGCTCACCGGGTTTTTCAAAAGCCGCATTTATAGCTTTTTTAGTAATCTCGTTAAACACCACGCGCTGATAGCGAGATTCATCGCCGCCAATAATTTCGCGTAAGTGCCAGGCAATAGCCTCTCCCTCTCTATCCAAATCCGTTGCCAACACTATCGTGTCGGCATCTTTCGCTAATCGTCGTAACTCATCGACAACCTTTTCTTTGCCCGGCAAAATTTGGTAATTCGCTTCCCAGTTTTTAGCAGGGTTAATACCCATCCTTGCCACTAACTGCTCGCGCGCTTTCTTTGCCTTGTGAATAATCTTTTTCGCCGGCGATAGTTTTCGTGTTTTCGCCGCTTCTGCTGCTCGCGCCTTAGGATCGACAGGCTTACCGCTACCGCTCACTGGTAAATCGCGGACATGACCCACACTAGACTTAACAACATAGTCTTTGCCGAGGTACTTATTTATGGTCTTGGCTTTCGCCGGTGACTCTACAATAACGAGTGACTTACCCATTCGTATAATAACTTCCTAATAATTGACTATGTGCCGTTATCGAGGCAATAACAGCCACTGAAAACGGATAAAAAAGACCTAAGGCCTCTCTCAACGCGGTTATCGTCGGACAAACTCCCAACATTCATTAGCCAAAACGACACTTTCGCGACAGCAGTGACCATGGACATTACGACGAAGGGCGACATATATAGAGAAGGAAGAGCGGCGGGTCAAGCTATTCGTTCAAAAATTTTACCGACGACCGCCTCTCTCCCTTTATCGAAAAACGGACTTAATCGAGCAAAGTTGTCGGCAAAAGCATCGAACAGGTCGATTGAGAGGCCTATTTGAGCACTTAGGCGCGGCCTGAAAAATAATTCAACGTCATTGATAGATTTACAGATTACCGTCAGAATCGATGCTAGTATGCGTTTTGGTTGGAATCTAAAAACCGTCACCAATCGAGTAATATTTAAACGAATAAGGATTTAGCGACAATAGCCACATGCCCATTCTACGTTTTATATTCAGCCGCCATTTATTGAAAACATTCACATCCTGTAACGCCCTACTAACAGTTAGTCGGTGCTTTCAACAAACAACAGAACCAAGCTATCGCAGCTACCAACATATACCCAGCTTAGCCATTTTTTTAGTCGCCACCCTGCTCACTATGACAAGTCACGCAGACACTCAATTGCTTAGCAATGACATTACCGAGCACACTAAAAAGCAGCGTGAGCAATACAGCAAAGCCAAATCACTCATCCAAAAGCCACACTCAATAAGTACCTATAAAAAATTACGCCTAGCCCTAGATGACTATCCACTCGCTGGCCATTTAGACTATTTGTATCACCGACAGCATATAAGTAAGTTAAATGATGAAAGCCTAGAACGCTTTAGCCGCACCCACAACAACGCATTGCTCAGCAGTAAACTCAAGCGCGCTTGGCTGCAGCATTTAGCCAAGCGTAAACAATGGCCAAGCTTTATTGAGCACTACGACAAAGCACTCGCCAATAGCGCCATGCAATGCCAACATGCTTGGGCGCTCTATCAAACCGGTGAGCAAGCACAGGGCTTAGAAGAGGCCAAAGCATTATGGCTGCATTCTGAATCACGCCCCAAAAGTTGCGATGCTATTTTTCATTTATTAATAAAAACAGACAACATTGACAGTGACTTTGCTTGGCAGCGATTTATTCTGGCTTTCAATGCGCGCCAGCATCAGTTGTCAAAATATTTAACACGCCTTCTCGAAGGCCAGCAATTAAGCGACGCCAAGCGACTGCTTAAACTTTACCGTCAACCGAAAAAAATCCCTAGCCAATGGCAAGCCGTTAGTCTTATTCCCGAACAAGCCGTTGATTTATTCGAAAGCAAATATCAATTATTAAAAAAACTCGCTCGCTCGCACCCAGAAAGAGCAAGTGAGTTTGTATTAGAGATTAAACAACAGCAACAAGACCAAGCTCTAGCAGATAAATTAGCGGCTTATTTAATTCAGTCTCAAGCCATTAAAGGTTATGCCACACTTCCTCAAGCGTATGTTGCACTTGGCTCACCAAAAGACAGTAGTTCACTGCAATGGTTATTGCGCGCGCACATTGCGCAAGCTAACTGGCAAGAAGTTATTGAAACCGTTAAGCAATTACCTGACGAACTCAAAGAGCATGAGCGCTGGCGCTATTGGTATTATCGAGCAAAATCACTCTCTGGCCGCCTCACTTTGTTAGAAGAGCAAGAGCACTATAAAGCGGTGGCAAACAAAGCCAGCTTTTACGGTTTCACGACTGCCGAGAATCTTGGCCTACCTTATAACTTTGAGCCAACTCAACATACACCGAATCCAGCGCATATTGAGCTAATGCGTAATAACCCTTATATGCAAAGGGCTAGCGAACATTTTGCGCAACAAGAATACGCCCTTGCACGCAGTGAATGGCGGCGTGGCAGCCAAAGCTTTAATGCTGCAATGAGAGTCGACTCAGCCTATTTTGCTCAAACCCTTGGCTGGCATCATCAAGCCATTAATACGGCAGCACAAGCGAAAGCATGGCAGCATTATCAGTTACGCTTCCCCAATCTTTATACTGAACAATTTGAGCAGCAAGCCTCTGCTGCTCAATACTCTAAGCACTGGCCAGCCAACTGGCCTTATGCCATTGCACGACAAGAAAGCGCATTTGCCAGTGATGCACAATCGGGTGCAGGCGCTATGGGCTTAATGCAAATACTGCCGTCGACAGCAAAAGAAGTCGCGCGCAAAACAAACGTAAAATATCAACGCAGTAAACTCTTTAATGCCGATTATAATATTATTTTAGGCAGCGCTTATTTAAAGCAATTAAATAAGCGTTATCAACATCGAGCACTGACATCCGCTGCTTACAATGCTGGCCCCCGCCGTGCAAACAAATGGCTAGAAAACATGGAGCAGCCGCTACCAATAGATGCTTGGATAGAAACAATTCCCTTTTCAGAAACTCGACAATACGTACAAAATGTTTTTAGCTTTAGTTTAATTCACAGCTTACTTTATGATGACGGCATGCCTAATAAAATAAATGCTAAAACAAATAAAAAACGAACGCCGTTTATTCATCCTCATGAGCAAATGATTTACCCCAGCAACATTCAACCAACTATTAACTAGAACCATTAATAAGAGCATATAACCGTTGATTGATATAGGCGCAAACCTTAGCAACCCTACTTTTGAGCATGATTTAGCCGATGTATTACAGCGTGCAAAAGACGCTAAACTTCAAGGCATTATCGTGACAGGCACTAGCGTAGAGAGCAGCCTAGCCGCCTTAGCGCTAGCCGAACAACAGCCCAATTTTCTATATGCCACCGCCGGTGTCCACCCGCATGATGCCGATAGCTATAACGATAATATTGAGACGCAGCTCATCGCAATGCTAGACAAACCCAACATTGTCGCCGTTGGTGAAACTGGCCTAGATTTTAATCGCAATTTTTCAACGCCTGATAATCAACGACAAGCCTTTGAAGCGCAAATAGCCTTAGCGAATCGCTATCAAAAACCCCTATTCTTACATGAGCGCGATGCCTTTAAAGACTTCTATGCCATTATGGCCGCCAATAAAAAAGAACAGACCCAGGCCGTTGTGCACTGCTTTACGGGTAGCGAAACGGCACTTAAAGCCTATTTGGATTTAGGTTTATACATTGGCATAACCGGTTGGATCAGTGACAAAAAAAGGGGCGTCAATTTACGTGAAATTATAAAATACGCACCGCTAGATCGCTTAATGATTGAAACCGATGCGCCCTATTTAACCCCGCAGCAAGCCGGCCTAAAAAGCCAGCTCAGCAAAAAGAATCGCAATGAGCCATGGACACTGCCCTACACCGCTGCCACCCTAGCAGAGTGCCTGGGCGTTGAAACAACAATGTTAATTGAGAAAACAACAGAGAATACAAATAACTTTTTTAACTTAGTCAGTTAATAAGTCTTTAATACGGCTGGGAGGAAAAGGCCAGTTAAGCGCAGTATTTTCTAATCCAATTTCGGCGCCCGTGTCATTCACACGGGCTAATACAGGAATAGAAAAACGGTATAGCTCAGTGAGCTGAGGGTCGGAATCAATATCCACTTTTTCGAGCTGCCAATCACTGCCGGCAATCACCTGTTCAATTAAAGTCTGCGCCTGATCACAAAGATGGCAGTCTTGACGTGAATATAAAATCAGTTGTCGGCTACTCGTCATTGATTCCACACTGCCATACACAACCCATTAATCAAAACCTGCTCTATTTAAGGCTAACTTAGTCGCTAAGCCTTTGCCTAGTGGCGCGTTGTCCAGCTATGTAGGCTTTTAGAAATCACTTTATCAAGGCTTTTTTCCATAGCAACTTGAGCAGCAACACCCAACTTTTCTTGCCATGATTTTTTCTGCACATACTTCACTTCAAACACTGAAGCCTCTTTAACGCGCTGAGAAATATATTCATCACTGGTGCTAATACCATCAACCAATTCTTTCTCTAGCGCCACTTTGCCATACCAAGTTTCGCCAGTAGCAACTAACGGAATATCTAAATTTGGTCGAAACTCACTGACAAAACCTTTAAACAACTCATGCGTTTCTTCAAGGTCATCAATAAACTTTTTACGACCTTCTTCTGTGTTCTCGCCGAGCATTGTTAATGTACGCTTATACTCACCGGCCGTTAAGACATCATAATCAACATCCAACTTCTTCAAGACCTTGTTAAAGTTCGGCAAACTTGCAACTACGCCAATAGAGCCGATAATCGCAAAAGGTGCAGCCAATATTTTATCGGCGATACACGCCATCATATAGCCGCCACTCGCAGCAACTCTATCGACACAAATAGTGAGCGGAATATTCGCAGAGCGGATTCTTGCCAGCTGCGATGATGCCAAGCCATAAGAATGAACCATGCCACCAGGGCTTTCGAGACGAACCACAATTTCATCTTCAGGTTTAGCCAAAGTTAAAACAGTGGTAATTTCTTCGCGAAAGTTTTCAACTTCTGAGGCTTTCATATCGCCATCGAAGTCCAATACATACACATTACCTTTAACGGACTCAGTAACAGCATCGGCTTCATCCGAATCAGTTGATGATTCAGCCAGCTTCTTAGCTTCTTTTTTAGCTTC
>JABIQF010000144.1 GCA_018668095.1 Cellvibrionales bacterium | reverse complement strand
GTGCACCTAAAGGCAAGGTGTTCTGAGGTAGTGTAAATTGATTAACATCGTATAAATCCCAATATTTTTTTGGCGCGTTAAAAGGTAAATGCGGCTTTACAAAACCGACAGCCAAGAAAAAAGGCTTGTCAGATTTAGCAAGCTCATTGATCGTTTTTATGGCTTTATTCGTGACCTTCCCATCAAAATACACATCGTCTGGACCATCAAACATTTCAGTTGAGGGGCCCCGGTTAGTCTTTTTATACTCAGCAATATTCTCTGGTAATTGATAATCACGCCAAGACGTCTTTAAACTGTCTTTTTGATCATGGTCAGCAGTCCACGCTCGACCCTCTGACCAACTCTTTTTAGCTGTATCTTGGGTTTGATGGAAAATTTTTCCATAGCCTACAGTGGTATAACCGTTATTTTTAAACTGCTCAAATATAGTCGTGGCTTCTGGGGCATCTTTTTCGACCCAAGTGTAATAATTAGTAAAGCGCTTAGGCAGCGCTCTCATGCCCGTATACAAACTGGCACGTGAGGCACCGCACACTGGCACGCTGACATAAGCGTTAGCAAAACGTGTGCCCTGATCTGCAAGTTTATCAATATTGGGAGACTGCACATGCGCCCCACCATAAGCGCCTAATTCGACCCTTAAATCATCGACCATAATAAAGAGCACATTGGGCTGCTTACCCTCAGAGGCATTAACCATGCTATTAATAAATGTCGATAAAAGTAAAGTTAAGAGTAATTTTTTATAATGCATATTTTTTCCGATTCACTGTTAGAGTTAAGGCACGGTTAGAGCTAGGGCACTGCTAGAATAAAGCGCTAAACATCCTTATTTTTATACACACTTTTTTATTATTCAGTTTATCGTCAAACTTAATGTTTAATGATTCACTTTAATTGCGCTTGTCCATTCGCAATAACTATTAATAACTATCAATAACAATCAATAACAATCAATAATTTTTATTTTCGCGTATTCATATGCGCAGCCAACTGGCCACTTAAGTCATTTAACACTGACTTATATTTTGGTAGTACAGCGAGATTTCGCGTTTCATCAGGATCATTTTTATTGTCATATAGCATCTGCGCTCTAACCCGGTTATTAATATCAAACCATTGAGTTAAGGTGTATTGATCAGTATGAATCGCTTCAGCAGAATGATAGCGCGGAAACACTGCGGACCGTGCTGGTAAGCTATCATCACCGAGCAACTTAACTAAACTAATCCCTGTTGCCTGCTCTGGCGTGGCAATACCAGCCAACTCAGTTAACGTAGGAAAGACATCAATAAACTCAACTAAACCTTCAACTGTTTGCTGAGATGGCATATTAGGCGCACGAATAATTAAAGGCGTCTTAGTGGCCACATCAAAGGTTGAATGCTTACACCATAAACCGTGCTCACCAAGACTATAGCCATGGTCGCCCATCAAGATAACAATCGTATCGTCACTCAAACCCAAAGACTCAAGGTGATCTAACACTTTACCCACTTGTGCATCAGCGTAACTTACCGCGGCATGATAACCATGGACTAATCGCCTTGCCTGCTCGTCACCAACAGGAAGAGGCGCTTTCGGTGTATCACTATAAGATCTGAGTTCACCAAATTGATGATAAGCCGATTTAGGCGCATCGATGGGCAGAGCACTCTCTGGCAATACAAATTGCTCAGCATCATACAAATCCCAGTATTTTTTTGGCGCATTAAAAGGTAAATGCGGCTTAGTAAAGCCAACTGCCAACAAAAATGGCTGCTCAGACTTGGCAAGCTTATCCAAGGTCTCAACGGCCTTATTAGCCAACTTACCATCAAAATAGGCATCGTCAGGGCCATCGAACATTTCTGTAGTAGGACCACTCTTTGTTGCCTTAAACTCAGCAATATTTTTAGCTAACTGATAACCTCGGTTGCGAGCATGGCGACGCCACTCCCACGCCTTTTTGCTAGTCCAGCTCTTAGCAGCAGTGTCCTGAACCTGATGAAAAATCTTACCGTAACCGGCAGTGTGATAACCATTGTTTTTGAATTGCTCAAAAATCGTGGTTGCTGCCGGTGCGTCTTTATCAACTGAGGTATAGTAATTCTTAAAGCGGTCTTTTGTTGCTCTCATGCCTGTAAATAAGCTAGCCCGAGAAGCACCACATACCGGCACGCTGACATAGGCATTAGCAAAGCGCGTACCTTGATCAGCTAATTTATCAATATTCGGAGATTGCACATGCTTACCACCATAAGCACCTAACTCTACTCTCAAGTCATCAACCATAATAAGCAGCACATTTGGCTGCTTTTCAGAGCTTGTTTCGGCCTGAACAAAGAATGAAGCCGATAAAGATAAAATTAACAATAGCTGCTTATAATACATAATTATCCTAACTCGTTATAAAAAACGCTGACAGATGTACGCCGTTAAAAACCATAAACAATCATTTAAAATTACACACATTCATGATTAATATAACCAAAACAAGGCATTATTTAGTCACATGATTACAACACAATCCAATTGAAAAATAATAGCTAACGATTATAAAAAGGTGGCACGGTGTATCAAGCCTAACGATTGATACATACTGATACAAACTTCTGGGCCACAGAATATCTCGCCCACTCTATCTAAGATACTCTATGCACCTGTGAGTAACACATTAAGCTGAGCACCCAATTATTAGCAATTTATATACTTTTTAATGAATAACCAATCATAACGAGATGCATAAAGACTATGAATGAAACAGCAATTAATACGGCAACAGAAAAACTATCTGCTGTAGAAAAAGTGGGCTACAGCTTAGGCGATCTTGCAGCGAATCTGATATTCCAAACCTTTGTTACCTTTATCGCATTTTTCTATACCGATGTTTATAAGATTCCCGCAGAGACGGCGACTTTTATTATATTTACCGGCGGTATGATTGGCGCATTTTTCAGCCCTATTATGGGTATGATTGCAGATAGAACCAGCACTCGTTGGGGACGCTATCGCCCATGGATATTATGGACAGCTATTCCTTTTGGCGTTTTAACCATACTGGCTTTTAGCACGCCCGATTTTGACCCTCAAGGTAAAGCGATCTATGCCTTCATCACTTATGTCTTACTCGTGATGATCTATTCAGCCAACAACCTACCCTATTCTGCACTCAGTGGTGTAATCACCGGCAGCATGGCAGAGCGAAACAGCGTATCGTCTTACCGCTTTGTAGCAGTGATGATTGCGCAATTTATTATCCAAGTATTATTACTCCCATTAGTCCTTATTTTAGGTGACGGCGACAAAGCGACCGGCTTTGAAAACACCATGATGATTTTTTCAATTATCGGTACCGTATTTTTCATCATCTCGTTTATCACTACAAAAGAGCGTGTTATCACTAAGCCAGAACAAAAATCTTCTGTTACACAGGACATTGTAGATCTCTTTAAAAATAAGCCTTGGGTTATCATGTTAGCAGTCACCACTTTGCTTTTTATCACCTTAGCGCTTAAGGGTGGCATGTATATTTACTACTTTCAAAATTATGTGAGTGAAGCCCACCTTGCACAATTCCAATTCGATATTGGCTTTAACGGCATGATTGCCGGGCTGAATAACTCGTTAACCAATATTGGATTTTCAACGTTTCAATGGCCAGAAGATATTGCCATTTCAGGCAATAGTATTTTTAATGCCTGCGGCATCATTTTCATGCTATTCGGTATTGCTCTATCTAAACCCTTAGCCGATAAATTTGGCAAGAGAGACGTCTTTACTTCCGCACTATTCGTATCCACTTTATTTATTTTATTATTCTATTTTTATGACCCAGAATCGATTGGCATTATGTTTAGCTCTCAAATTGCCCACGGATTCTTCTATGGCATCACGATACCCATATTGTGGGCAATGATTGCTGATGTGGCCGATTACTCAGAATGGAAAAATAACCGCAGAGCAACTGCCATTATTTTTTCAGCGATGTTATTTGGATTGAAGTCTGGGTTAGCAATAGGCGGGTCAATGGTTGCAGCCATTTTGGCCAGCTATAACTATGATGCAAACTTAGTATCACAAACGCCAGACACCATTCAAGGAATCAAATTTGCGGTGAGTATTTTTGCGGCAATGCCATTTTTGATGGCCTGCCTGAGTTTATCATTTTATGAAATAGATAAGGCGATGGAGGTCGAAATTGAAAGTGATCTCAGAGACAGTCGTGGCTAG
>JABIQF010000196.1 GCA_018668095.1 Cellvibrionales bacterium | reverse complement strand
GACAATGATGGTGCGGGCGATGCCTGTGACAGTATTAATGACAATGATATTGACGGTGATGGTGTTGATAATAACGTTGATAACTGCCCAGCGGATACTAACGCGAATCAGTTAGACGCCGACTCTGACAATACGGGTGATGCCTGTGATGCATTCCCGAATGATGCGGACAATGATATTGATGGTGATGGCATAAGCGGTGATATCGATAACTGCCCAGCGGATACTAACGCGAATCAGTTAGATACTGACGCTGATAATACAGGTGACGTCTGTGATGCCTTCCCAAATGATGCAGATAACGATATTGATGGTGATGGCG
This sequence comes from Cellvibrionales bacterium, assembly GCA_018668095.1. GTDB lineage: Bacteria > Pseudomonadota > Gammaproteobacteria > Pseudomonadales > UBA7434 > UBA7434. Next base: position 7,838 of record JABIQF010000196.1, on the reverse strand, counting down.
TAAGTGGCGATATTGATAACTGCCCAAGCATTGCGAATCAAAATCAGTTAGATAGCAATGATAATGGTACGGGCGATGCCTGTGATACCGCTACGACTAATGATAGCGACAGTGACGGTATTGAAAATGCTGTTGATAACTGTCCTGACATTGCTAACGCAGATCAATTAGATACTGACTTGGATAATATAGGAGATGTCTGTGATGCAGATATCGACGGTGATACTTTAGCGAATGAGAATGATCCTGATCCCTTAAATTCTGAATCAACGTATCATTTCGATTTTTTCTATAATCAATTAAGCAGTGAGACGTCGGCATTTAAAGCCGCACTTGTTGCTGAGACAGTCACACAGACTGATGGTGCAATTGATATTGGTACCGGTGTTGATTCAACGACCTTAGATCTTGGAAGTGATAAAACTGGTTTGGGTAGTTTTGATGTGCGCGCGACTTATGCAACAACAGAAGAATCAGTGAGCTATACCGGCTCAGATTTTTCTACCGTAACGCCTTCCTTAACTTATACAACGGTTATAGATGATGATTTAGGAAATTCAGCATTACTCTCAAACGGTATTCTTTCATTGGCTAATGAAGGCGTCACTGCAGAATTGTCGGCATGGGGGAATCATAACTTTATTGGTTCTGGTCGCGTCACACTAAATGGTGCTTCAGCGACATTGGCTAGCCTTCAAGAACAAGCCTTAAGTGTTTTATCTTTTGCCGATGGCAATTCAAATGACGCCGACTTAAATGCGGATTATGGCGTCGTGATTTTGGATGCGGTTTATGGTGATGACGACGAGACCGATAATGTTCAAGAGTTGGTAAATCTAACCAGCGTTGTTGGCCAGTTTACCCTCGATGGTTCAGGTGCTTTGGCATTAACGGAAGGTAGCGGTTATGAGTCAGGCTTAGGCCTTAGCGATGGCGCTATGAGCTTCTCAACAGCATTGCCTGAGGCAAATAGTTATTCTGTTAGCCCATCGGGAGCGGTAAGTATCATAATTGCTGGTGAGCCGACTTACGGCTTTACCGATAGCGAGGGTGACTTGTTAACGTTGGGTGATCCTGCTTCACGCATTTATGGCGTTAAGTTAGGCGCTGGGGTGACGAATGCAAACTTAGCGCATGCTACTTTTGATTTGCAAGGGCTAGTGATTGAGTCGTCTAACGTAACCTTAAATGCTACGGACTATGTGGGCGCTGTGGCAACCTTTAACGCCGATGGTACCGCGTTAACTTTGTCAGGAACCATTAGCAAAGCGGTTTCAGCCTTTAGCGACACTGCCTTACCGTTAGTGATGTCAGCAACAGAAACAATAAACCTTAGTTCTAACGAAATTACCGTTGCAGATAATGGTCGTTTATCGCCGATTACTTTTGCGGGTTCAGGTTTAGAGTTAGAAGGCTTTTATACGGCTAACGGTGGTTTGCTGTTAAGGCTAGTAAATAGTTTTGCGCTAGCCGGCGGTGTTGATGGTGTCGGTTTGTTGGCCCAAGGATCTATATTGTCATTGGCTGACGCTCCGTTTAATGGCGTAAGGCCTCAGTTCTGTGATGAGGTAGTGGCGAGTGGAGATACTTGTACAGTATTCCGCGATATTGAAGAGGGCGAAATTACGGCTGTTTTGACCAGTGAAGGTCAGTTTGTTATTGGTACTTGGAGTGAAGGTATTTCGGGTTCATTTACGACGTTGCTGAGAAGCAATGAAAATAACGACCAAGACTTTACCGATATAAATGCGGCGGCGGGCAATGATTATAAAGATTATTATCTGACTCAAGGCGTATTGTTTGGTACGCCTGTCGATTATGTTACGGGTCAAATTGTTGATTCATCTTTATTAAATCTACCGGTTGCGAATGCCGAAGTGACTTTGTTATTTAACAATACCACTGTGCAAACCGATTCTGATGGGCATTATTATATCCCCATAAGAGAGGACTTGCCGTTTGCACAGGACTATTTAACCGTATCCATTTTGTCAGACGGCTATCGATCAAGAGAAATAAATATTGAGTTGAATAGCGAGAATTCTGTTGAGTTAATCGCTAATAATTCTTATCAATATTTTACGCCAGCACAGCTAGACGATGGTTTAGAAACTAAAGCGCTAAGCGAAACAAATTTGGATACCGTGTTAATTAATCAGCTTATGCAAAAGGTTGTTCAGCAGAATCAAAGTCAAGGTTATAAAGAACTGCATAGCTTACTGATTTATAAAGACGGTGCGCTAGTGTTAGAAGAATATAACACCGGTAATGATGACTTTATCCGCTTTGAAGATAATGTTGCTCGAGATAGTTCGCGCCCAGACAAGCAGTGGACACGAACGGATAAGCACTATATTGCTTCGGTTAACAAAGCACTAACGTCTACCGTAGCGGGTATTGCTCTTGATGCCTATGATATTGAGGTAGACGACAAAATATCGACTCTGCTACCGGCTAAAGCAAGCTTCTTTTCTGATCCAAATAAAGCGGCGTTATCCATAGCTAATATGCTTAATATGCAGTTAGGATTTACCTGGGAAGAGTGGAGTAGTAATGATTTAAAGCTACTTTGGAAGTCTGACGATTTTACTGAGTTTTTGCTGAGTCGAGATAATGCCGGGCCTGGAACTGCATGGAAATATAATAGCGCCAGCCCCAATATGTTATTACGAGGCTTAGATAATACCGTTGAAGGCGGTATTCGTGATTGGGCTGATAGTCAGTTTTATAGCAAGCTAGGTATTACCGATTACGATTGGATTGCACAGCCTGATGGTATTCCAGAGGGTGGGGCGCGCATGCATATGCGACCGCGTGATATGTTAAAAGTGGGTGTCACTTATTTAAATAATGGCATGTGGAATGGCGAACAAGTTATTCCTGCTGAGTGGGTAGAGGCCGTCTCTAACGTGCAAGTGGCTACGTCATCGGGTGATTACAGTTATTTTTTCTGGCTACGTACCCTTGATGGCGTTTCTTATCTTTCTGCCGAAGGTGATGGCGGGCAATTTATTAATATCTTCCCAGAGCAAAATATGGTGATTGTGATGACGCAGGGCAACTATCTAGAGTGGCCTCTGTATGTTGATCAGGCCGATGAGATTATGGGGACATACATATTGCCGGCAATAGCCGATTAAACTGATTGATCGGATTAATATAAAATGGGCTGTAGCGAGCGTGTGCAGCCCTAAGCTAGGTGTTATTTCAGCATGAAGATTAATGGGAGTCAGCTTAGTCTTTATTAGATCGTCACCAAGGCAGGCAGGCAATCAGCCTCAATGTTATTAGCCAGATCCTTATGTTTCTTATAGTTTTATATCAACAATGTTTAAACTAAAAAAAGATAAGATAAAAAATTCCACCGAACAGCAAGTATTTAACAATATAGTAAAGGGTTTTGTTAAAGACCTTCAGTTTTTTTCCTACTAAGCGTATTTGATAAAGTGAGTGGAATGCTTTGTTGAGTGCGCCTGTCGATTCGCCTTCAGCGTTTGGTGAGCTTGCCGCTGCTAATACAATACGTCCAAAGAGTTTATTCACCCATGTAGCTAATATATTATTCATTGGTCTTTCAATATCGCAAAACAAAATTAAGCGATCTTGCTGAGTCGTATTCTTAGCGTAATTAATATACGTTTCATCAAACAAAACCGCTTCGCCGTCCTTCCACCAATAGCGCTCGCCATCGACATCAATAAAACAATCTTCGGAGTTAGGGGTTTGCAATCCTAGATGATAACGCAGTGATCCAGCATAAGGGTCTCTATGCTTTACTAACGTTGCGTCTGGGGGTAGCACTACAAACATAGCCGCTTTTATATTGGGACAGCGGTCGAGTAGTGCTAGCGTCTGCGGACAATTTGTCTTTGCAGAGGGCAGGTAATCTTTGTACCACTTTAAATAAAAACGTGTCCAGCCGGTTTTAAAGAAAGAGTTAAAACCAATATCATTCAATTTCTCTGATTTTTTGATATCGCCATTGTTCGCTAATGCTAATCCTTCTTCTCGTAATAACTCCCAGTTTTCTTGCAGTAGTTTCAGTTCAGGAATACTTTCGACAGGAATGTAAGGTTTGTTCGGTACAGCAGAAAACAAATACATAAAACAATTAATCGGCGCCATAAAGCTGGAGTGATCCGAAAGCTGTCTAAAAAATGTGTGCCTGACTTTACCTCTGTGGTGTACATAAATACCCGCGACAATAAAAATAATAATTGCTATCCAGCTACCCATAATTGATTTTATTCCTTTCTTGATTCAACACATATTTTCTAGGCTTCTTTATAGAGCGCTAGGTTCGGTAAACGTTTGATAAAATAAAAGTGAATATGTTGTTTATATAGCTACTGTTTTTATGTGCCATCTGTTTTTATGTGTCATCTACTTTTATATGCCACCTACGTTTAAATGTCCTTACTGATGTTGTTTCATTTTCTTCCTATTATTGGCTTTTAGCCAATTTTTTCTTGATTTTTTTTAGGCTATGTCCAATTTATTTTTTCCTTAAGTAATAAGTTAATTGTCTAATATGCGACACAGTTTGATCGTTATTTGCTCAGCTTTAGTATAGTAATGGAATGTTTAAATTGTATTGTAAGTCGTTGTTTTTATTGATGTCTAATTGCGGGATTAGACGTTTTCAATCACTTAAATAATTAATAATAGGTCTGTCTGTGAAAAAAATTACCCAAGTAAAAAATTTATTTATATCTTGTTACCGCTTATTAGTATCAGCCTGTAGCAGCTTCGTTAGCTTTTTTCTTGAGGCGGTCGATGATGCTGAGTGGCTTATGAGTCATCGGTTTTATTATTATTCATCTGCGCTCAATCGGCCTGGTTATGATTTATATGCAAATAGAGTGAACGATCAGTTAAAAAAGCAGTCATTAACGGGGTCAATAAAAAACGTAGCATTAGTATCGGTGTCATCTGAAGATCGTTTGCTTTCATCTGTAGCATCTGTAGCATCTGTGGCAGCTATAGCGCCCATAACACCTATCACATCGAAAGCACCGATCATAAAAAGCTCGATGATAAAAAGCTCGATGATAAAAAGCCCGCTGATATCAATGCAGAATAATAAAGCTGCGATAGATGATCTAAATGCGATGAATAAGCCAGACTCAATTAATAAAGTTGATTCGATCAGTCTAATAGCTGCAGGCATTGCCCATGAAATGAATAATCCATTAGGGTTTGTCTCAAGTAATTTAACGACTTTGCAAGAATACGCTGAATCATTAAAAAAAATCCTTATGCAGAAGCAGTATTTAATTGGAAGGTTGTCTACACAAAAAACGCTATCAAGAATAGAGCTAATGGCTTTGAATAATGATGCCGAGATAAATTATATTTTAGGCGATTTAGAGGGTTTGCTTAGTGAATCGATGGCGGGTGTTGCACGAGTGCAAAAAATTATCGAAGATTTGTCTGAGATTTCACCCTTTGAGCTTTTAGAGACAAGTGATGAAGATATTAATAAGGTGTTAGATTCAACATTGAGTAAGCTAGGGTTTCCACTAAGTCAAAATATTCAATTAATAAAAGAATATGATGCGTTACTTTTGACTAAGGTCAGCACCGATAAATTGAATCAGGCTTTTTTAGCGATCATAAATAATGCTGCACAGGCTATTCATGCAAGAGGTGATGAGGCGAATGGAAAGATCATTTTACGTACCACGCAGTTACAGCGGCATATTCGTATCGATGTTATTGATAATGGCTGCGGCATACCAGAAGAAAAATTAACCGCTATATTCGATCCTTTTTATACCACGAGAAATGTGGGAGAGGGCGTAGGGCTAGGCTTACACATGGCCAAGAATGTCGCAGAAAGTCATGGTGGTGCGTTAAGCGTGAGTAGCCAAATGGGTATTGGCACGGTTTTGACAGTGATTTTGCCGGTTGGCGATTGTGCTATCGATGCTGCTGATTGGCCGATGGATACTCAGATGTCGTTGTAATAAACTGAATGCTGAGTAGACTGTCGATAGGCTTAGCCTGTTAGATCAAATTTTTTGGATTGTTTGTTGATTCATGAATAAACGAGAATTGCTTAATAGATAGGGCTATATAGGGAGAGCTATTAGTGAAAGGCGTTATCTTTACGCATCTTCAAGAGATGATTGAGTCAGAGCAGGGTTTTCAGGTCTGGGATGCCATTCTTGAGCGTTGTGACTTGGCCAGTGGTGGTGTATTTGTTGCTACTGAGCGCTATCCGGATGAAGAGTTGTTCGCTATTGTCACCGAGCTATCAACGGTAACTGACACGGCTATTAATGATTTGCTCGGTGTGTTTGGCGAATATTTGTTCGTCAATTTACATAAGTCGATGCCGCCAGAAGTGTTTGCTCCCTTAACGTTATGGGACTTACTCAAAGGTTTAGATTCTATTATCCATATGGAAGTTAAAAAATTAGATAAAAAAGCACAGCCACCTTCATTAACGGTTGTACGTTCGAGTGATAAGGAGATGGTATTGGAATATCGTTCGGCAAAAAAACTCTGCCATTTAGCAATGGGCATGCTTAAAAGCGCAGCAGCCATGTTTGATGAAGATGTGACATTAGCCATGCCCCTGTGTATACATGATGGGCATGATCATTGTGAATTGGTGATTACCCGTCATGTCTGAACAAGATCTCATTGCCGAAAACACAGCATTAACCAATGCATTGCTTCGTGAGCGCAAGGCAAGAAAGTTGGCCGAGAGTTTACTTGAAGAGCGAGCAGTTGAGTTATTTCTTGCCAATCGTGATTTAGAAGAATCGATTAAGACGTTAAAAACATCGAACTTACAGTTACTTCAATCTGAAAAAATGGCTTCTGTAGGGCAATTAGCTGCCGGTGTGGCGCATGAAATTAATAATCCTGTGGGTTTTATTTCCAGCAACTTAGGTACCTTACGCGATTATATTGAAGATGTATGCCAAGTTATTGATGCTCAGCGTTTTGCTGTTAAGGCAGGAGGTGAGTGTCAAGATGTCGAGCAATACGCTGAAGTGAATGCTAAGGCAATTGCTAATTTGGATGCGCTGTTAAAAAAAGTTGATCTTGATTTTTTAATGTTAGATATGAATGATTTGTTAGATGAATCTATCGATGGCGTGAGTCGTATAAAAAAAATCGTAGCAGACTTGTTAGATTTTTCTCGTACTAATTCTTCTGATTATAAAAATTCGGATATCAACGCTTTATTAGAGCAGGCGTTAAGTATTGCTTCGAATGAGTTAAAGTATAAAGCGGAAATCAATAAAGATTTAGGTGAGTTGCCGCCCGTATATTGTAATAGTGGCAAGTTGGGGCAGGTGTTCCTTAATTTATTACTGAATGCTTCTCATGCAATTGAAGAGCGAGGCTCGATAACGATTACGACTAAACATGTAGGCGATAATGTCCGTATTGTCGTTGCAGACTCAGGCGTAGGGATTCCCAAAAATATTTTAGCTAATATTTTTGATCCTTTTTTTACGACAAAGACTGTGAGTGAAGGGACCGGTTTAGGTTTACATATTGTACGCAGCGTTATTGATGCGCATGAAGGGGTGATTTCAGTAGATAGCCAGGTAGGTAGCGGGACAAGTTTTACTATTTTATTGCCCATTGCAGGGCTGAACGCATAGTTGTTTATATAGATTGGCTATAGTGTTAATTGCATGCTTAATTGAGTTTGATACCTTCGTAACTAAGGGGCATTTTACGTAAGCTTCATTTTAAGTAAGGTTCATTTTAAGCAAGCACCATTTTAAGTGAGGTTCATTCTTAATAGAGTGAAAATTTTTGACTTAATAAGGAAATAGGCAAATGAAAATGCAACGGAATTTACTGTGTGT